>NZ_BAAAIF010000035.1:52857-104262 GCF_039525925.1 Streptomyces javensis
GGAGATGGCCTGGTCGGAGGCAGCCTGACCGTACTCGGCCCAGTCAGAGCTCGCGTGACCGGAGACGGCCCGGCCGGAGATGGCCTGGTCGGAGGCAGCCTGACCGTACTCGGCCCAGTCAGAGCTCGCGTGACCGGAGACGGCCCGGCCGGAGATGGCCTGGTCGGAGGCAGCGTAGTTGGAGACGGCCCGGTCGTACGTGGCCCGGTCGTAGGCAGTCTGGCCGTACTCGGCCCGGTCGTAGGTCGCGTGGTCGGAGACGGCCTGGCCGTACGTGGCCCGGTCCGTGGCCTGGTCGTAGAACGCCGAGCGGCGGGCGGGCGGGAGCGCGGCCAGCAGCCGGGCGAGGGCCTCGGGGTCCGCGTCGTGCCGGAGGGCCCGGCCGAGCTCGGCGAGCTCCGGCGGGTCGGCGCGGACGATCCGGCGCAGCACGGCCCGGTCCAGCCGCCGCCGGGTGCCGCTGTGCTCGGGGGCGAGCAGCAGCCGCAGCGTACCGCTCGGATCGGCGGACACCAGCGCGGACAGCCGGGCCCGTACGGGAGTCGGCAGCGGGCCCCGGACGTAGTCCTCCAGCAGCTCCAGCACCCGCTCGGGCTCGACGGGCGCGGCAAGCGCGACACAGGGCGCGTAGCGGGTCCACCAGTCGGCGCGCAGCGGCGCGGGCAGCGCGGCGAGCTGACGCGCCGCCTCGTCCAGGACGGCCACCGGGTGCCGGGAGACGAGGGGCCGCCAGCCGCGGACGGCGTGGAACAGCCCGGGCAGCAGCCGCGCCACGGTCTCGGCGCCGCATCCGGGGAGCAGCCGGGCGGCCTCGCCGTCGCCCCAGCGCTCCCGGAACGGCTCGATCAGCCGGTCCGCGAGCGCGGTGCGCCGCCCGGCCACGACAGTGCGGGCCAGTTCGCGCCGTACGGTGGCGGGCGCGTCCTCGAAAGCCGCCTCCAGCGCGGCGTCCGGGACCGCGCCGGGGCCGCCGCGGCGGGCGGCGTCCAGGGCGAGGTGCCGCACCACGGGGTCCGGGTCGGCGAGCCGCCCCGCGAGATGGCCGGTGCGCCCGCCGGCGGCCGCGGCCACGGCCGCCAGCCGCCGCTCGTACGTCCCGCGCCGCTCCAACTCCTCGATCAGCGTCCCCAGCCGCCCCTCGGCACTGGCCGCCCGCGCCCGCCCGGCCAGCTCCCGCATCCGGCGCGGAAAGGGCAGCGGATCGAGGACGGCGAGCAACTCGTCGGCGAGGGCGCGCCGGGAATCGGAGGCGCCGATGGCTTCGAAGCCGCCGTGGGCTGCGGGGACGCCGAGGACTTGGGAGCCGCCATCGACTCCGGGAGCGCCGAGGGCTTCGGAGCCGCCATCGGCTCCGGGGACGCCATGGGCGTGGGAGCCGCCGAGGGCTCCGGGAGCGCCATGGGCTCGGGCGCCGCCGTCGGCTCCGGGGACGCCATGGGCTTCGGAGCCGCCGTCAGCTCCGGGAGCGCCGTGGGCTTGGGGAGCGCGGGGAGGCTCGGGGCCGCGGTGGGCTTCGGACGCGTTGACCATGCCAGGGATTGTGCCGCTCACACGTCCGGTCACACGTACCGCCCGGAGATGGTTTCCCGGAGCACCCGTAGTCGGCCCGTCGCGCGAGGCCGCGCCCGCCCGCGCATGCCACACTCCGGGCCGCGAACCGCACGGCCCCGGTGACCCACCGCCCGCCGAGCCGCACCCCGGCGACGGCCCCAGGCGGCCCCAGACGCCCCAGACGCGCACCCGGCCGATCTCGCCGGGGCCGCCGGGGCCCCCGGGGCCGTCGGGGCCCCCGGGGCCCTCGGGCCCCGCTCACACCCCACCGCTCCCGCACCCGCCGCCTCCGCCCCCGCCGCCTCCGCCCCCGCGCCCGCCCCCCGCGCCCTCCCCACGCCGTGCGAGGGGGACCCGTGCCACTTACGCTCGGTGTGTGGGCCGGACGGGTGCGTCGATGGATCCACTCGGGACCGGCCCTGTCGTCCGAGCCCGGAGGAACCCATGCCGGAGCTGTTCATCGGCGGCCACTGGACGACCGCCCTCGACGGACACAGCCGCGAGATCCGCTGCCCGGCGGACGGCTCGCTGGTCGCCGTGGTCGACGAGGCGGGGCCGAAGGACGCCGCCGCCGCGGTGGCGGCCGCCCGGGACGCCTTCGATCGCGGATCGTGGCCCGGCACCCCGGCCGGTGACCGGGGCGGGCTGCTGCTGCGGGTGGCCGAGCTGCTGGAGCGCGAGAAGCCGACGCTCGCCCGCGCCGAGTCCCTGGACACCGGGAAACGGCTGGTCGAGAGCGAGTACGACCTCGACGACATCGCGAACTGCTTCCGCTACTTCGGCACCCTCGCCTCCTCCGGGAGCGGTGGCCGCGTGGTGGAGGTGGGCAGTCCGGAGATCGACAGCAGGGTGGTGCACGAACCGGTCGGGGTGTGTGTGCTGATCACGCCGTGGAACTACCCGCTGCTCCAGACGGCCTGGAAGGTGGCGCCCGCGCTGGCGGCCGGGAACACCTTCGTCCTCAAGCCCAGCGAGCTGACCCCGCACACCGCGATCCATCTGATGCGGCTGCTGACCGAGGCCGGGCTGCCGGGCGGGGCCGCCAATCTGATCCTCGGCTCGGGGGTCACCGCGGGCGCGCCGCTGGTCACGGACGGACGCGTGGACATGGTGTCCTTCACCGGCGGAGTGGTCACCGGACGCTGGATCATGTCGGCCGTCGCACCCACGGTGAAGAAGCTCGCCCTGGAGCTGGGCGGCAAGAACCCCAACATCGTCTTCACCGACTGCGATTTCGACACCGCGGTGGACTACGCGCTCACGGCGGTGTTCCTGCACTCCGGGCAGGTGTGCTCGGCCGGTGCCCGGCTGTTGGTCCAGGAGCAGCTGCACGACGCGTTCGTCGACGAGATCGTCCATCGGGCCCGGAACATCCGGCTGGGCGGGCCGTTCGACGAGAACGCCCGCACCGGGCCGCTGATCTCCGCCGAGCACCGCCAGAAGATCGCCGACTATGTGGCGGCGGGGGTCGACGAGGGCGCGGTGCTGCGCTGCGGCGGGACCCCGCCCGACGACCCGGACCTGGAGAAGGGCTACTACTACCTGCCGACCGTCCTGGACGACTGCACCCCGGACATGTCGGTGGTGCAGGACGAGTCCTTCGGCCCGGTGCTCACCGTGGAGCGGTTCCGGGACGAGGACGAGGCGGTGGCGCTCGCCAACGACACGGTGTACGGCCTGGCGGGCGGGGTGTGGACGCAGGACGCCGAGAAGGCGCAGCGGGTGGCGTCCCGGCTGCGGGCCGGGACCGTATGGATCAACGACTTCCATCCGTACGTCCCGCAGGCCGAGTGGGGAGGGATGAAACAGTCCGGTGTCGGCCGGGAGCTAGGCCCGTCGGGGCTGCACGAGTACCAGGAGTCCAAGCACATCTGGCGCAACACCGCGCCGCGCCCGCAGCGGTGGTTCGAATGACGGCGACCGAGCCGGACGGACCGCCGCCGGAGCCACGGCCGGAGGGTCCGCACGACGACGACTCGCTCACCGAACTCGGCTACCGTCCCGAGCTCAAGCGCACCCTGGGCAACTTCCACACCTTCGCCGCCGGGATCAGCTACATCTCCATCCTGACCGGCACCTTCCAGCTCTTCTACTTCGGCGTGGCGCACGGCGGCCCGGCGTACTGGTGGTCATGGCCGATGGTGTTCACCGGGCAGCTGATGGTGGCGCTGTGCTTCGCCGAGCTGGCCGGCCGCTATCCGGTGGCCGGTTCGGTCTACAACTGGTCCAAGCTGCTGGGCGGTCCGCATGTGGGCTGGCTGGGCGGCTGGATGATGATGACGGCGTCGATGGTGTCGCTGGCGGCCGTGGCGCTCGCCTACCAGGTGACGCTGCCGCAGATCTCGGCGTGGTTCCAGATCGTCGGCGACGGCTCCACCGGGACCGAGCGCGCGGCCAACGCGGTGCTGCTCGGCAGTGTGCTGGTCCTGTTCACCACGCTGGTCAACGGCTTCGGGGTGAAGCTGATGGCCCGTATCAACTCCGCGGGCGTGGCCATCGAGCTGATCGCCACCGTCGTGCTGATCCTGCTGCTGGCCGCGCACATCACCCGCGGCCCGTCGGTGGCGCTGGACACCTTCGGCCGTGGCCAGGGGGAATCGCTGGGCTATCTCGGCGCGTTCCTCACCGCCTCGCTCGCTTCGGCGTATGTGATGTACGGGTTCGACACGGCGTCCTCGCTGGGCGAGGAGTCCCTGGACCCGGGCCGTAACGCGCCGCGCGCCATTCTGCGGGCGCTGGTGGCGTCGTTCGCCCTCGGCGGGCTCATCCTGCTCTTCGCGCTCATGGCGGTGCCCGACCTCCACGACAGCCGACTGGCGGTGGACGGCCTTCAGTTCGTGGTGCTCTCCTCGCTCGGCCACGGGGTGGGCCTGATGGTGCTGTGGTGCGTGGTCATCGCGATCACCGTGTGCGCGCTGGCCGTGCACACCGCGGGCATCCGGCTGATGTTCGCCATGGCCCGGGACAACAACCTGCCCGGCGGCTCCCGGCTGGCCCGGGTCCATCCGCGGTTCCAGACACCGCTGCTGCCGGCCATCCTGATCGGGGTGGTGGCGGTCGCGATCCTGGTGCTCAACATCAACCAGCCGCAGATCTTCTCCGTGGTCACCAGCATCGCGATCATCATGATCTACTTCGCGTATCTGATGGTCACCCTGCCCATGCTGGTACGGCGGCTGAGGGGCCAGTGGCGCCCGGCCGAGGGCCGCTTCTCGCTGGGGCGGCTGGGGCTGCCGGTCAACGCGCTGGCCGTGCTGTGGGGCACCGCGATGACCGTCAACCTCGCCTGGCCCCGCGCCCAGGTCTACAACGCCACCGGACCGCAGCACTGGTATCTGCGCTGGGGCGCGGTCCTGTTCGTCGGCGCGGTCGCGCTGGGCGGCTTCACCTACTACTGGTTCGTCCAGCGGGCCCATACGGGTGTGCTCGCCGAACACGCGGCCGCCACCACCCCGTGAGGACGTGAGGACGTGAGGACGTGAGGGGGAGAGGAGGAGAGGCCCGTGGACCAGTTCGACTACGTGGTGGTCGGCGGCGGTACGGCCGGATCGGTGGTCGCCTCCCGGCTGTCCGAGGACCCCTCGGTGAGCGTCTGCCTGCTGGAGGCGGGCCCGTCGGACGTCGGCGACGACAACGTGCTGCGACTGAACCGCTGGATGTGGCTGCTGGAGTCCGGCTACGACTGGGACTACCCGGTCGAACCGCAGGAGAGGGGCAACAGCTTTCTGCGCCACGCCCGCGCCAAGGTGCTCGGCGGCTGCTCCTCGCACAACTCCTGCATCGCCTTCTGGGCCCCCGCCGAGGACCTCGACGAATGGGCCGCCAATGGCCTGGACGGCTGGTCGGCCGCCGACTGCTTCCCGCTCTTCCAGCGCCTGGAGGACAACGACGCCCCCGGCGACCACCACGGCCGAGGCGGCCCGGTCCGGATCCGCACCGTGCCGCCCGAGGACCCGTGCGGCAGGGCGGTGCTGGCGGCCTGTGAGGAGGCGGGCATCCCGATCACGCCGTTCAACACGGGCACGACGGTGGTGCGCGGAGCCCACTGGTTCCAGATCAACGCCCGCGAGGACGGCACCCGCTGCTCCGCCTCGGTCGCCTACCTCCACCCCGTCATGGACTCCCGGCCCAATCTGGAGGTGCGCACCGAACTCCAGGCCAAACGGCTGGTCCTGGACGAGAACCTGCGCTGTACCGGTGTCGACTACCTCTCCCCCGATCTCATCCGCACCCTGAGGGTGCACGCCCGGCGCGAGGTCATCGTCTCCTGCGGCGCCATCGACACCCCGAAGCTGCTGATGCTCTCCGGGATCGGCCCGGCCGCACATCTGCGGGAGACGGGGGTGGAGGTGGCCGTGGACTCCCCCGGGGTCGGTGGCAACCTCCAGGACCACCCCGAGGGCGTCATCATGTGGAACGCCGAGCAACCCATGATCAAGAGCTCCACCCAGTGGTGGGAGATCGGCATCTTCACCGCCACCGAACCCGATCTGGACCGCCCGGACCTGATGTTCCACTACGGCGCGATGCCCTTCGACCTGAACACCTACCGCCGTGGCTATCCCACCTCGGAGAACGCCTTCTGCCTCACCCCGAACGTCACCCGGGCCCGCTCCCGCGGCACGGTGCGGCTGGCCACCCGCGACTTCCGCGACAAGGCACGCGTCGATCCCCGCTACTTCACCGACTCCTACGACATGGACATCATGACCCGCGGTCTGCTGCTGGCGCGCAAGATCGCCGCCCGGCCCGCGCTGGCCATGTGGGCGGGCGCCGAACTGGCCCCCGGGCCCGATGTGAACAGCGGCGACGAGCTGGCCGACTACATCCGCGCGACCCACAACACCGTCTACCACCCCGCGTGCACGGTGCGGATGGGCGCGCCCGACGACCCGGACGCCCCGCTGGATCCGGAACTGAGGGTCAAGGGGGTGACGGGGCTGCGGGTGGCGGACGGCTCGGCGATGCCGTATCTCATCGCCGTCAATCCGTGCATCACGACGATGATGATCGGCGAGAAGTGCGCGGACATGATCAAGCGGCGGCCTTCCGGCCCATGACATGAGGGTTAGGCACCGGGTTCTCCAGCAGGGTGACCCGGTTTCCGTCGGGGTCCTCCAAGGCCGCGATCCGGGTGCGCACACCGCCGGTCCGCACCGGTCCCGCGGCCAGGCCACGCTCGGCAAGCCCGGCCAGGGCACGAGCTCGCGCACAAGTTCCGGCGGTGGCGCGGGAGCTCAGCCGTGCTACAGGAACCCCCGGCTACAGGAACCCCCGGCTACGGGAACCTCCCTGGCTACGGGCGCCACTGCGGGCCCGTGCCGCTCCCCCTCGGCGCAACCGCCTCGATCTTCGCCCGGACCTCCCGCATCACCGCGACGATCCGCTCCTCCCGCCCCTCCGTCAGCCGGGCCGTCGGCACCGAGCAGCTGATCGCGTCCAGCGCCGGTACGTCGTACCGCAGGGCGAACCCGAAGCCCACGATGCCCAGGACCCCCTCCTCCCGGTCGATGGCGTGGCCGCGCTCCCGCACCCGCCTCAGATCGGCCAGGAGCGAGGCGCGGGTGCGGTGGGTGTTGGGCGTCGCCTGCTCCAACTCCTCGCCCACCACGGGGAGTTCACCGTCGATCCGCTCAGCGAGCAGCGCCTTTCCCAGAGCCCCCACATGGGCCGGGAGCCGCCGTCCGACACGGCTGAAGGGGCGCAGGTACTCATGCGACTCCCGCGTGGCGAGGTAGACGACGTCACCGCCGTCCAGCCGGGCGAAGTGAATGGTCTCGCCCAGCGCGTCGGACGCCTCGTCCAGATACGGCCGCGCCGCCCGCACCCGTGGATCGCTGTCCAGATAGCTGGTGCCGGTGAGCAGCGCGCGGATGCCGATGCCGTACAGCGAGCCGGTGACGTCGGTGCGCACCCAGCCGCGGTCGATCAGGGTCTTGAGGAGCGCGTACATGCTGCTGCGCGGAACGCCGAGCTCCTCGGCGAGCTCGCGCAGCCGGGCCGGTTGGTCGCCGCGCGCGGCGAGCAGCTCCAGCAGTTCCACGGTGCGGCCCGCGGACTTCACTTCGCGCACCCCACCGGTTTCCGCCATGGCTCACATCGTAACCGTCGCCGCACACCTTGACGTTGAACCGATTCAAGGCTTCCATCATGGAGCCACCACGCCTGGGAGCGCTCCCAGACCCCGGGCAGCCACCAGCCGCCCCTCCCCCGAGAGGACGCCATGCGATCGATCCCGCACTCCTTACGCAGACTCTTCATTCTTGTCATGACCGCGTCGCTCTGTGCGCTGGGGCTGAGCCTCGGCGTCGCCTCCGCCGCACGGGCGGCGGCCCCGGGGAACGGCTCGGTGACCGACCCCAACATCGTCTACACCGGCCGCTGGGACCTCGGCTCCGCCACCGCCGCCGTCCCCAACTGGACCGGCGGCTACCTCCAGACGGCGTTCACCGGCACCACCGTGGCGGTCAAGGCCCGCGAGGCGGTGAACTTCTACGCGAGCGTCGACGACGGTCCCGATGTCTTCTACGCGGGCGTCAAGGGCACCGTCACCCTCACCCCCCAGCCGCTCCCCCGGGGCACCCACACCCTCCGCGTCTCCTACCGCTCCGGCGACACCGTCTTCCAGGGCCTGGTCCTGGACGCGGGCGCGGGCACGGTCGCTCCGCGCGTCCCGTCCGGGCTCCTCGAGTTCGTGGGCGACTCCATCACCGCGGGCGCCCTCACCGACCGGCTCGCGCTGGACTCGTACGGCTGGAAGACCGCCGAGCGGCTGGGCATGCGGCACACCCAGATCGCCCGCTCGGGCTACTGCCTGGTCGGCAAGGACGGCTGTGCGGGGCTGGCCACGCAGTTCTTCAAGACGGCCTCCACCGGCGACCAGAACTGGGACTTCTCCCGCTACCAGGCCAGTGCGGTGGTCATCAACCTGGGCACCAATGACATCGGGCACGGCGTCACGGGGCCTGAGTTCCAGTCCGCGTACACCGGCCTGCTCCGCGACATCCGCGCCAAGTACCCGAACGCGGCGCTCTTCGCCGTCCAGACCCTCAAGAAGCGCTATGTGACGGAGACCAGGGCGGCCGTGAGCGCGCGCAACGCGGCCGGTGACGCCGAGGTGAGCTATGTCGACACCACCGGCTGGCTCACGGACGGCACGGACTACGAGGACGGCAACGGCCACCCCAACGAGGCGGGGCACACCAAGTTCGCCGACCGGCTGGCGCCGATCATCGCCGCGAAGCTCGGCACCGCGACCCACAAGGCCACCGCGCCCCTCAAAGCCGCCGCGCCCCTCAAGACGCCCCTCATGAACGCCGCCCCCGGCCAGCCGGGCGACCCGAACATCCGGTTCACCGGCCGCTGGGACACCAAGAGCTCGGCCACCGCCTACACCCCCTACTGGGCGGGCGCGTACTTCCGCACCGGGTTCACCGGCCGCACCGTCAAACTCAAGCAGCGCAACGCGATCGACCTGTGGGCCAGCATCGACGGCGGCCCCGCCACCTTCTACGACGAGGCCAAGGGCACGGTGAACCTCACCCCGTCCCCGCTCGCCGCCGGAAACCACACCCTCCAGGTCAACTACCAGGTGGTCGCGGGCTCCTACCACGGTGACGCGGTCTTCCAGGGCCTGACGCTCGACAGCGGCGCCACCACCTTCGCGCCGCCCGCCCCCAAGAACCTGATCGAATTCGTCGGCGACTCGATCACCGTAGGCACCACCACCTCGCAGAACGCCCGCACCGCCTACGGATGGCTCATCGGCGAACGGCTCGGCGCCGACCACACCCAGATCGCCCAGGGCGGCGCGGCCCTGGTCGACACGGCGGACGACCGGATGAGCCTGGAGCAGCAGTTCACCAAGCTGAACCCGAACGCCGCCACGCCCGACTGGGACTTCTCCCGCTACCAGGCGAGCGCGGTGGTCATCAACCTCGGCACCAACGATGTGGGCCGCGGGGTGACCCCGGCGCGGTTCCAGGCGTCCTACGCGAGTCTGCTGCGCAAGGTCCGCACCGCCTACCCGAACGCCTGGATCTTCGGCTTGCGCACCTTCAGCGGCCGGTTCGGCACCGAGACCAAGGCCGCCGTGGCCGCCTCCGGCGACACCAGGGCCTCCTACGTGGATACCACCGGCTGGCTCGCCGCCGACGACCTCTCGGACTCCGTCCACCCCAATGACAAGGGCCACCGCACCATCGCCGACCGCCTGGCCCCGATCATCTCCCAGCACCTTGCGGGCCTACCGCGGGTGAGCCGCCACGACCCACGGTGACCAGCCGTTCGTCCCGTTTGGACGGCGCGGGGAACGGTACTCGGGAGCCATGGTTCGATGGGGATACACGATGATGACCGAGCAGGCCGGTCCACGTCAGCTCGTCGACGACGTGGTCCGGGCCGAGCAGGTCGGGTTCGACTTCTCGGTGACCTCCGACCACTACTTCCCGTGGCTGGACTCCCAGGGGCACGCCCCGTACGCCTGGAGCGTGCTGGGCGCCGCCGCGCAGGCCACCTCCTCGATCCCGCTGACCACGTATGTCACCTGCCCCACCGTGCGCTACCACCCGGCGGTGGTGGCGCAGAAGGCGGCGACGCTCCAGCTGCTGTCCGAGGGGCGGTTCCGGCTGGGGCTCGGGTCCGGCGAGAACCTGAACGAGCACGTGGTCGGGCAGGGCTGGCCGTCGGCGGATGTGCGGCACGAGATGCTGGAAGAGGCGATCGAGATCATCCGGGCGCTGTTCGGCGGCGGCTACGTCAACCACCACGGCACCCACTACGACGTCGACTCGGCGAAGCTGTGGGATCTGCCGGACCAGCCGCCGCCCATCGGCGTGGCCGTCTCCGGACCGCAGTCCTGCCGGCTGGCCGGGCGGCTGGCCGACATCCTTATCGCGACGGAGCCCAAGCCCGAACTGCTGGCGGACTTCGAGGCGAACGGCGGCGGCGGGAAGCCACGGATCGGCCAGATTCCGATCTGCTACGACCCCGACCGGGACACGGCGATCGCCCGCGCCCATGACCAATTCCGCTGGTTCGGGAGCGGCTGGAAGGTCAACTCGGAGCTGCCGGGGCCCGCGTCCTTCACGGGTGCCACCCAGTTCGTCCGGCCCGAGGACGTGGCCGCGTCCATTCCGTGCGGTGATGACGTCGGGGAGTTCACGGAGCTGATCCGGCCCTTCGCCGACGCGGGCTTCACGGATGTCGCCCTCGTCCAGATCGGCGGCGACCATCAGCGGCCGTTCCTGGACTGGGCCGAGAAGCGGCTGCTGCCCGCGCTCAGGGAGCTGTAGCCCGGGGAGTCCCAGGAGTGTCCGCGCGCCGTACGAAGAGCTCGTGCAGATCGCGTACGGCGCGCGGCACCGAGCCCGCGCGGCGGCGCTGGATCATCAGCAGCACCTCGGTGGCCTCACCGTCCGCGAGCGGCCGGTGGGTGATCGCGCCCCCGCGCTCCAGGGGGTCGCCGACGACGCTGAAGTCGGGGAGCACGGTGACGCCGAGCCCCTCGGCCACCATCAGCTTGCCCATCTCGGCCCCGTCGGTGGAGTACGAGAAGGACGGGGTGCGCCCGGCCAGCAGCCGGTGGATGAAGCGGTGCATCAGATAGCCGGAGCGCATCACGATCAGCGGCTCCCGCCCGTCCAGCAGGTCCACCGCGCTCACCGTGGGCCGGGCGGCCAGCGGGCTGTCGGGGCGCAGACAGACCACCGGGCGGCCGCGCAGCAGCACGGTGGTCTCCAGGGTGGGCGGAACGTCATCGCCCTGGAGGCAGTTGACCAGCCCCAGGTCGAAACTTCCCTCCAGCAGCGCCCGGTGGATCTCGGCCTGCTGCGCGCCGACCACCTCGACCTGGGTCACCGGGTGAGTGGCGCGGAACTCCCGGACGGCCGGGATCAGCAGCGGGACGGTCGCGGTGTTGACCGTGCCCAGCCGGATCATCCGGCTGACCCGGTGCTGGTCACCGGCGGCGCCGCGCAGCCGGTCGACGGCCTCGATGACGCCGGCGATATGCGGCAGCAGCTCCCGTCCCTCCGCGCTGATCGTCGCGCCGGAGCGCTTGCGCTCCAGCAGATCCACGCCGAGTTCGCGTTCGAGATTGCGCACCGTCTCGCTGAGCGCGGGCTGGGACAGATGCAGTTCCTCGGCCGCGCGGCGGAGCGATCCGAGGCGGGTGACGGCGGCGATGTATTCCAGCTGCTCAATTCGCACACGTCGCACCATGCCCGTGCGGGCCCGCCCGCTTCAAGGGAATCCCTGTCACGGTCTCATGAATACCGACTCACGCCCCGGCCCGGGTCCCGGGTAATCTCGAAGCGGGCGCCGCGGAATTCCGCGGCCCGGCCCGCGCGTCCGGGATATGGAATGGCACCCGGGCCTTCTTGACCGGCAGGACTTCCCCCTGGTTGGATCGGTGACATGAAGCGACAGGACCTCACGCGGCGACGCCACGTCGACCTCGCGCGTGTCTCCAGCGCGTTCTGTTGCTGTCCGGTCTGACCCGCCGTACGGGTCCGAGCGAGCCCTGAGGAATCGCCTCCGCTTCGCTCCCCGTCGACTCCCATGATCGGGAAAGGCTTTTAGCCGCCGCCGTCGAGGAATTCGGCCGCGCCGCTCCGCCTTTGGCGCCCCTTCGCGCTCCCGGTCTTTCCGCGCCCCCGCCACGGTGAATTCCGCTCGCCGCCCGGGCGCTGATTCCCCATGCCCGCAATTGCTCCACCGGGAGTTCCCCATGCCCGCAGAACCCCTCCGTTTCGCCTATTGGGTACCCAATGTCAGCGGCGGCCTGGTCACCAGCACCATCGAGCAGCGCACCGACTGGGGCTATGACTACAACCGCGACCTGGCCGTGCTCGCCGAGAACAACGGCTTCGACTACGCCCTCAGCCAGGTCCGCTACATGGCCAGCTACGGCGCCGAGTACCAGCACGAGTCCACCAGTTTCAGCCTCGCGCTGCTGCTGGCCACCCAGCGGCTGAAGGTCATCGCCGCCGTCCACCCCGGGCTGTGGCACCCCGGCGTCCTGGCCAAGCTGGGCGCCACCGCCGATCACCTGTCCGACGGGCGGTTCGCGGTGAACGTCGTCAGCGGCTGGTTCAAGGGCGAGTTCAGCGCGCTGGGCGAGCCCTGGCTGGAGCACGACGAGCGCTACCGCCGCTCCGAGGAGTTCATCCGTGCGCTGCGCGCCATCTGGACGGAAGACCACGCCGAACTGGCCGGGGACTTCTACCGGATCCGTGACTTCTCCCTCAAACCCAAGCCGCTGAACACCCCCGAACGCCCGCATCCGGAGATCTTCCAGGGCGGCAACTCCACCGCCGCCCGCGCCATGGCGGGCCGGGTCTCCGACTGGTACTTCAGCAACGGCAAGGACTTCGACGGCGTCACCGAGCAGATCGGGGACGTCCGCGCCTCCGCCGCCACCGCGGGCCGCCCCGCTCCCCGCTTCGCCCTCAACGCGTTCCTCATCGCCCGCGACACCGAGGCGGAGGCCCGCGACACGCTGCGCGAGATCGTCGCCAAGGCCAACAGCGACGCCGTGCACGGCTTCCGCGACGCGGTGCGGCAGGCGGGGCAGTCCACCGCCGACGGCAAAGGCATGTGGCAGGACTCGTCGTTCGAGGACCTGGTGCAGTACAACGACGGCTTCCGTACGGGGCTGATCGGCACCCCCGAGCAGATCGCCGAGCGCATCGTGGCGTACAAGCGGCTCGGCGTGGACCTCTTTCTGCTCGGCTTCCTGCACTACCACGAGGAGGTCGAGTACTTCGGCAAACGCGTGCTGCCGCTGGTGCGCGAGCTGGAGGCCCAGCAGCCGGACACCGCGCCCGCCCTCGCCTGACACCCGTACGCACGATCCGTACGCACGCCACTCGTACGCATGCCACTCGTACGCATGCCCCTCGTACTCACGCCACTCGTACCCACGCCTCGAAGGGAACACCCATGAGCACCGCCACCCGCACCGACTGGCAGACCCGCACCCGCCCCACCGACCCGGCCGGCTGGATCGGGCGCGCCGCCGAGGTCGCCGGTGTCCTGGCCACCGACGCGGCCGCCCGCGACAAGGCCGGCGCCACCCCGTACGCCGAGGTCCAGCTGCTGAAGGACTCGGGCCTGGTCACCCTCCTCGGCCCCGCCGCACACGGGGGCGGCGGCCAGGACTGGCCGACCGCGTACCGCGTGGTCCGGGAGATCGCCAAGGCCGATGGCTCCATCGGCCAGCTGCTCGGCTACCACTATCTGTGGAACTGGGCCGCCCGGCTGGTCGGCACCCGCGAGCAATGGGAGCAGGTCGAGGCCGACGCGGCCCGGAACCAGTGGTTCTTCGGTGGCGCCGTCAACCCGCGCGACAACGATGTGGTCGTCCGGGACGAGGGCGACAGCATCACCTTCACCGGCCACAAGTCCTTCTCCACCGGCAGCAAGGTCTCCGACGTCACCGTCCTGGAGGGGGTCTTCGAGGGAACCGACCGCCATGTGTTCGCCATCGTCCCGTCCGACAGCGAGGGGCTGACCTTCCACGACGACTGGGACAACATCGGCCAGCGGCTCACCGAGAGCGGCAGCGTCACGCTCGACGGCGTACGGGTCCCCTGGGCGGCGGCAGCCGGATACGTGGACAAGGAGTTCCAGCCCCGCGTCTACAACACCCTCAACGTGCCGACGATCCAGCTGGTCTTCGTCGCCTTCTACCTGGGCATCGCGGCCGGTGCGCTGGAGACGGCGGCCGTGTACACCCGCGCCAAGTCCCGGTCCTGGCTGCACGGCGGGTTCGACGCGGCGGTCGACGAACCGCACGTCATCGACACCTACGGCGACCTCACCGCCAAGCTGTGGGCCGCCGAGGCGCTCGCGGACACCGTGGCGGCCGAGGGTCAGCGGCTGCACGAGGACCCGGACGCGGTCACCGAGCAGGCCCGCGGCGAGTTCGAGGTCAGGGTGGCCGCGGTGAAGGCGCGGGCCACCGATGTCGCCCTGGAGGTGACCAGCCGCATCTTCGAGGTCACCGGGGCCCGCTCCACCGCCTCCGCCGAGGGCCTGGACCGCTTCTGGCGCAACGTCCGCACCCACACCCTGCACGACCCGGTGGCCTACAAGCGCCGCGAGGTGGGCCGCCATGTGCTGACCGCCGAACTCCCGGAGCCCACCTGGTACTCCTGACCGCCCGCCACGCCGCCCGCCACTTGATCGAAAGGGATCACCATGGCCACCATCCTGTCCCTCTCCGGCTCCCCCTCCGCCACCTCCCGCACCGCCCGGCTGCTGCGCCATCTGGACGCCCGGCTGACCGCCCAGGGCCATCATGTGATCCCGCTCGACGTCCGCACCCTGCCCGCCGCCGCGCTGCTCGGCGCGGACTTCTCGCACCCGGCCATCGTCCGGGCCAAGGCGCTGGTCGAGCAGGCGGACGGGCTCGTCGTCGGCACCCCCGTCTACAAGGCCGCCTACTCCGGGCTGCTGAAGTCCCTGCTGGACCTGTTGCCGCAGTACGCGCTCGCGGGCAAGACCGTGCTGCCGCTGGCCACCGGTGGCACCACCGCCCATGTCCTGGCCATCGACTACGCGCTGCGGCCGGTGCTGTCCTCCATGGGCGCGGCCCATATCGTCCAGGGCTGGTTCACCCTGGACAAGGACATCACGGTGGAACCGGACGGCGGGGTGAGCGTGGCGGCGGGGGCCGCCGAAGCGCTGGAGCAGGTCGTCGACCAGTTCTCGGCGGCGCTCGGCCACACCACCGTCCTGGCCGCGGCGAGCTGACCGTGTCGTCCTTGCCCGAGCCCGCCCATGTCATCGCCGATGACACCGAGGCGCTGAAGGTGGCCGCGGCCCTGGCCGAGGAGTTCCGTACCGGCGCCGCCGAGCGCGACGCACGGCGCAGGCTGCCGCGGGCCGAACTGGACCGGCTGTCGGCTTCCGGGCTCCTCGCCGTCACCGTCCCGGCCGGGTACGGCGGCGCGGATGTGTCGGCCGTGACCCTCGCCGAGGTGTTCCGGCTGCTCGCGTCCGCCGACGCCAGCCTCGCCCAGATTCCGCAGAGCCACTTCGTGTACATCAACGTGCTGCGCCGTCAGGGCACGCCGGAGCAGCAGGCGTTCTTCTTCGGCGAGGTGCTGGCGGGCCGGCGGTTCGGCAACGCCCAGTCGGAGGCGGGGACGAAGCACATCCAGGACATCCGCACCCGCCTGGAGCCACGACCCGACGGCTCGTACAAGCTGACGGGCGTCAAGCACTACTCCACCGGCGCCCTGTTCGCCGACTGGATCCCGGTGCTGGCGCGCGGCGCCGACGAGGAGCTGTACGTGGCGTATGTGCCACGGGAGGCACCCGGGGTGAGCGTCGTGGACGACTGGGACGGCATGGGGCAGCGTACGACCGCCAGCGGCACCGTACGGCTGGAGGGCGTGGACGTGCCCACCGACCGCGTGGTGCCGCATCACCTCACCTTCCACGGCCCCCAACTGCACGGCGCGGTCGCCCAGTTGCTGCACTCCGCCATCGACGCGGGGATCGCCTCGGGCGCGCTCGCTGAGGCGGTGGCGTTCGTCCGCACCAAGAGCCGTCCGTGGTTCGAGAGCGGCTTCGAGACCGCCGCCGAGGATCCGCTGCTCATCCAGCGCTTCGGCGAACTGGCGATCCAGGTGCGGGCGGCCGAGGCGCTGCTGTCCGCCGCCGCGCGGGCGGTGGACGCCGCCCGCGCGGATCTCACCGACGACACCGCGGCAGAGGCGTCCATCGCCGTGGCCGCCGCGAAGGTGGCGGCGGCCGACGCGGCGGTGGAGACGGGCAGTTCGCTGTTCGAGGTCTCCGGCACCCGCTCGGCCCTGGACGCCCTGGGCCTGCACCGCCACTGGCGGGACGCCCGTACCCACACCCTGCACGACCCGGCCCGCTGGAAGGTCCAGCACATCGGCCGCTACGTGCTGAACGGAACGAGGCCACCCCGCCACGGCCTCCTGTAGCCCCCGCCACCGCACCACCCGAACGGAGTCGCACCATGTCCCTCACCTTTCACTGGTTCCTGCCCACCAACGGCGACAGCCGCCATGTCGTCGGCGGTGGCCATGGCACCCCCGTCACCTCGGCCGGAGGGGACCGCCCGCCGTCCGTCGGCTATCTCTCCCAGATCGCCCGCGCCGCCGAACACCTCGGCTTCGCCGGTGCGCTCACCCCGACCGGCGCCTGGTGCGAGGACGCCTGGCTGACCACCGCCATGGTCAGCCAGCACACCGAGCGGCTGAAGTTCCTGGTGGCGTTCCGCCCCGGCTTCCTCTCGCCCACCTTCGCCGCCCAGATGGCCTCCACCTACCAGCGGCAGACCGGCGGACGGCTGATGCTCAACGTGGTGACCGGCGGCGAGAGCCAGGAGCAGCGCGGCTACGGCGACTTCCTCGACAAGGACGCCCGCTACGCCCGCACCGGCGAGTTCCTGGGCATCGTCCGCGACCTGTGGGACGGCAAGACCGTCGACCACACCGGCGAACACCTCCATGTCGAGGGAGCCAAGCTGGCCCGGTTCCCCGACCCGATCCCCCAGGTCTACTTCGGCGGCTCCTCCCCCGCCGCCGGTCGGGTCGCCGCCCGCCACTCCGATGTCTACCTCACCTGGGGCGAGCCGCCCGCCCAGGTGGCGAAGAAGATCGCCTGGATTCGTTCCCTCGCCGCCGAGCAGGGCCGTACGATCCGCTTCGGCATCCGGCTGCACGTCATCACCCGCGACACCGCCGAACAGGCATGGGCCGAGGCGCGCCGGCTGCTCGACGGCTTCGACCCGGAGACCGTGCGCTCCATCCAGAACGGCCTCGGCCGCAGCGAGTCCGAGGGCCAGCAGCGCATGCTCGCCCTGCACGGCGGCAGCCTGGACAACCTCGAGATCTACCCCAACCTCTGGGCCGGTGTCGGCCTGGTGCGCGGCGGCGCGGGCACGGCGCTGGTGGGCAGCCACGCCGAGGTGGCCGAGCGGATCGCCGAGTACCACCGCCTCGGCATCGACGAGTTCATCCTGTCCGGCTATCCGCATCTGGAGGAGGCGTACTGGTTCGGCGAGGGCGTTCTGCCCCTGCTGCGCAAGCAGGATCTGTGGTCCCACCCGTTCCAGCCCGCCGCCCTCGAACAGCCCACCGCCCAGGTCCCGTTCGCGGCCGCCGGGAGCTCCTGACGTCCCGGTGACGCCGGGTGGCGTGCCCGCGGTTGAGTCCGCGGGCGCGCCTCCGGCTCAGCGGTGTGTGGCGAACCGGACGAACCGCGCCCAGCCGTCACGGCTGACGGCAAGACCGGGGCGCGCCGTGTCCTTGGAGTCCCGTACGTGGACGGCGCCTTCGGTGACGGCGACCTCCACGCAGTCGTCTCCTTGACTGCCGCTGTAGCTGGACTTGAACCAGGTGAGTTCCGCCCTACTCATAGGTCTCCTCGCAGTCGCTCCAGCAGGCCACGGGAGTCTTGGGGTGTCAGGGCCTGCGAGCGCAGTGTGTCATAGCGCTGGTGGAGGAGGCGTACCTCTTTCGAGTCGGCGATCAGCCGTCCGTTCTGCTGACCCTCCGAGTAGGCGTAGCGCCGCCCTTCCGGAGTTTCCAGCAGCCGAACAGGTCCGTCCAGGCACGCGTGCAACTCGGCTTCGATGGGGACGACTTGCAGCTTCACGTTACGCAGCGCGCTGCGCTCCAGCACGTGGTCGAACAAGGCCCGCCTCTGCTCCCTGTCGCCGAACCCCCGCCGGAACACGGCCTCCTCCACAATGAAGCTGAACGGGACGTGCGGCCGCTCGTGCAGCATCTTCTGCCGTTCGGTCCGCGCGACAAGCTGGGCCTCCAACTGCTCATCCGTCAGCAGGGGGATGGTGCCCTCGAACACCGCCCGCGCGTAGTCCTCCGACTGCAACAACCCCGGCACCAGCCGACACTCATACGTGCACAGGCTCACCGCCACCCGTTCCAGCCGCGCCCACCGCCGGAACCACGCCGCCAGCCCCGGCTCACCCCGCGCGAGGAACCGGGCCGCCTTCCGCAGCGCGCCCGTGTTGCCCAGGACCTCCTCCGCCCGCTCCACGAACGACTCGTCCGGCATGCGCCGCCCCAGCTCCACGGACGCCACGGTGTGCTTCGAGAACCGGACCAGTTCCCCGAACTGGGCCCGGGTGAGGCCCGCGTGTTCGCGGAGGGCCTGGACCACGGCCCCGAAGGTCCGCAGACTGTCGGAGGGGTCGGGCTCCCGTTCCCCGTCACCGTCCCCGGCCACACAGGTGTTGTCGGTCGTCATACGCGGACACCTCCAGATGCGTACGTGCGAGGGCCCCCGCGCTCGACTCACCCAGGGTGACGGATCAACGGGTGTACCGTCCACCGAACGCGCATGTACGCTGACGCTGCGTACGCGGCGTGCCACTCGCGCAAGCCACCGGACACCCGCCACCGTGGCCCCATGAACGCAAGCACGCCCCAACTTCCCGCCACGAGCTGGACCTTTACCCAACGCCTGTCCTCCACGCGGCGCGGGGCCCGGCTGGCCCGGCTGCTGGCCGTGGAGCAGCTCCGCGCCTGGCCCGTGTCACCCGCCGTCGCCGATCGCGCCGTGGCGATCACCGCCGAGCTGAGCGCCAACGCGGCGCTGCACGGGCGCGTGCCGGGCCGCGACTTCCGGGTCGGCCTCGTCCTCGACGGCGCCACGGAAACCCTCCGCATCGAGGTCACCGACACGCGCGGCGAGCGGCAGCCCACCCTCCAGCCGACCGCGCCTCCCCCGGACCGTGAAACCGGGCGCGGCCTGCTGTTGGTCGACGCGCTCGCCGACCGCTGGGGCACCGAGCCGCGCCATCCGGTGGGCAAGACGGTGTGGGCGGAGCTGGATGCCCGCACCGGCTGACCGGCGGTCGCGTGGCACGGCGCACCCCTGCCGGGCAGGGGTGCGCTCAGCCTTTCGTTCGGGCGGCGGCCGCGTTCAGTCCGGCAGGCCCCACGGCTTGGACTCGCCGACGGCCGGGACGTCGCGCGGGGCCGGGTCCGGGCGGTGGCCCCGGGGCGTGATGAGGGCCGTCTCGTCCCGGGCGAGGGGGATCTCGATGCGGCCGGGGCCGGTGGTGCGGTAGCGGAGGGAGCGGCCCCGGTGGTCGCGGACGTCGATCGGGCCGGGGATGCCGTGGTGCAGGACGAGCGGGGCACCGGCCTCGCTGTGGACGCGGATCCAGCGGGTGCGCCCGGCCGAGCGGTCGGCGTCCACGAGGAAGGCGCCCTGGGTGCGCAGGGACTGGACCGAGAGATCGGGCCAGCGGCGGGAGACGGAGGGGAACACCCGCAGGACGCCGTTGTGGCTCTGGACGGCCATCTCGAGGATCGACTGGGCCGCCGTCAGCGGGCTCTCGGTGGCGAGGTTGCCGCCCTCGACGTACATGGTGTTCGGGGTGATCCAGGCGTTCTTGATCAGGTTGCCGTCCGTGAGGAAGGTGAGGAAGTCCAGGGCCTCCTCGGGCCGTTCCATGCGCGAGGCCATGGAGGAGGCGACGGCGTAGCTGTAACCGGCCCACAGGCTGCGGTCCTTGACCCAGTGGTCGAAGGTGGTCCGCATGATGTCCCGGTCGGCCGGACGGTCCCAGTCCAGCTCGTGCAGCGGGTAGAGCCAGAGCATATGGGAGAAGTGGCGGTGGGACTCGGTGAGCGGCTTGTCGGCGCCGATCATGATGCCGGTGGCATCGCGGGGGTAGGCCACCAGGCGGTCGAGGATCTCGCGCCAGCGCCGGGCGCGGGGGTGGTCGGTGCGCAGGACGCGCAGACAGTCCAGGAGGGTGGCGCAGCCCCAGCGGAGCAGGGAGAGGTCGTAGGTGCAGTCCTCGGCGTCCGCCCACTCCGGTGAGCGGGTCAGCGGCAGATGCAGCTTCCCGTCGCCGCCCTCGTACAGGAAGTGGTCGTAGAAGTTCACCGCCTTGGCGAGGATCGGGTAGAGGACGTCGCGCACGATGCGAATGTCCATGGTGTGGCGGTAGCTGAGCCAGATGTTGTGCATGGCCCAGATGAGATTGCCGTTGTTGTCGGTCTTGGTGGAGGTGCCGGGGATGCCGACGGTCTTGTCCCCGGGGCGCAGCAGCCAGTCGGAGGGGTGGGCGAGGGCGTAGGTGTTCCCGTCCCGGTACTCCGGGGGGACGGACAGCGGCAGGTTCTTCTCGAAGTCGCGGAAGGTGGAGGTCACGGAGTCGAGTTCGAGGTGGTTGGAGCCCTGGACCAGCCAGGTGGCGATCTGCACGTTGAGGTTCCACCACACCGCGGTCCAGCTGCCGCCGGTCTCCGGGTACCACGGCCCCCATTCGGACATCGAGGGCCCGTCGGCGCGGGTGGCGCAGGCGGCCTTGTAGAGCTGGATCCAGTAGAAGTGCTGAAGGCGCTTGTCGGGTACGGAGAGCAGGCTGCGCTGGTAGTAGCGGTGCCACCAGGCGCGGTGTGCGCGCACCAGGTCGTCGGGGTCGGCGGCGAGGGTGCGGGCCACCTCGGCGACGGCCAGTCGGGTGGTGTGCGACAGGTCCTCGGGGTGGCGGTAGACGATGTGGGCGGCCAGCAGTCTGCCGGTGCCCACCCGCCGTTCCCGCCAGGCGGTGGTCCAGCCGCCGCCCGCGATCAGCGGCTGCTCCACGTAGTGGGTGTCGCCCGCGGAGCCCGTGCGGGGGTCGGGGTTGCCGGTGTAGTCGGCGGGCTTGTCCTTGGTCCGGGGCGAGGCCGCGGGCATCCAGGTGAACGACCAGGCCGCGGCCTCCTCACCGGCGCTGGGCCGGGTGGAGATCAGCAGCGCGCTACGGGCGTTGTGCACCAGCATCGTGAAGCGGACGCTGCCCCGGGTGGTGGTGATGGTGCCGCGCAGCTCGGCGTCCCAGATGTCCAGCGTCCAGTCGACACCGGTCACCTCTCCGGCCAGGGTGAGGTCGAAGTGGCCGATGGGCAGGCGGGAGTAGCCGTACGGGGCGCGCCACTGGGGCCGCTGGTCCTGCACCTGGGTGTGGCTGAGCATGACCTTCACGGAGTTGGGCGTGGCGCCCCGGTACACCACCGCGCCGAGCAGGCCGTTGGCCAGGAAGGGGCCGTCCTTCCAGTCGCCGGGCATCCGCCGCCACCGCGGGGCGGCGGCCCTGGCCATCCGCTCGGGCAGGGCCGCCGCCCCGCCGGATGCCGGAGGCGCGGCCCAGGCGGTGCCGGATCCGGCCAGCCAGCCCCCGGCGCCGACCGCGGCCGCGGTGCCGAGCACACCTCTTCGAGAGATCCCGTTCCCTGTTGGCGCGGTCACGTATGTGCCTCCCATATCCGGTGATGAACTACCGGCATGGTGCAGGGCACATGGGCACCTGGGAATACCTCCGACGTATAGAAATTCAGCTGGCCACGTATTCGCAGATGAGGTGGGCTCAGCTCCTCACATTGAGCCGCCGAGGGCCGGAGTGAGCCGATGTCTCGCCCTCGGCGGTCACGGTCACCCTCATAGCTCGGCGAGTTCCGCGCGCAGCCGTACCGTCTCCGCCGGGTCCCAGCCGTCGTGCGGCACCGACGACAGCAGCAGCCGGGTGTACGGGTCCTCCGGGGTGTCCAGCACCCGGGCCGTCGGGCCCGTCTCGACCGCGCGGCCGCGCCGCATCACCAGCGTGTCGTCCGTGATGTGGCGTACGACGGCCAGGTCATGGCTGACGAAGACCAGGGCCACCCCGGTCTCCCGGCGGATGTCGGCGAGCAGCCGGAGGATCTGCGCCTGGATGGACACGTCCAGCGCCGCCACCGCCTCGTCCAGCACCAGCACCTCGGGTTCCACGGCGAGCGCACGGGCGATGGCCAGCCGCTGGCGCTGCCCGCCCGACAGACCGCGCGGGCGGGCGTCGCCCTCCCGCCTGCCCAGGCCCACCTGGTCCAGCAGTTCCTCGATCCGGCCGACGGCGGCCTGCCCCTCGTACCGGCCGTGCAGCCGCAGGGCGGTGTGCAGGCACTGACGCGCGGTCAGGCGCGGGTCGAGCGATACGTACGGGTCCTGGAAGACGATCTGGATCTCGCGGGCGCGGCCCAGCCGTGCGGCCCGGCGCGCGCCGGGGCCGAGCAGCCGTCCGCCACCCCGCCGCCCCGGTGTGCGCTCCCGCCCGTTGACCGTGATGGTCCCGGCGTCCGGGCGCACCAGGTCCACCAGGATCCGGGCCACCGTGGTCTTGCCGGAGCCGGACTCCCCGACGATGCCCAGCGAGCCGCCCGCCGGGACGGAGAACGAGACGTCGTCCACGGCCGTGGTCCGGCCGCCGCCCGGGAGCGCGTAGGTCTTGCGCAGCCCCTGTACGACGAGTGCGGGCTCGGTCATGCGCTGCTCCTCGATACGAGTTCCAGTCGGCGGCAGGCCGCGGAGCCGCCGTCCTCCAGTCCACCGCCGCCGAACGGAACCGCCACCGGCGCCCAGGTCTCGCACTCCGCCTCGGCCCGTGCGCAGCGCGGGAGGAAGGGGCAGCCGGTGAGGGCGTCGGACAGGGAGGGCGGGCGGCCGGGGATGGGCCGCGGCTCGTGGTCGTCCGCCAGGCTGGGCGAGCATTCCAGCAGACCGCGGGTGTAGGGGTGTTGGGGGGCGGCGAACAGCCCCCGGGCGGGCTGCTGCTCCACCACCCGGCCCGCGTACATCACATACACGCGGTCGCAGTAGGCGGCCGCGAGCGGCAGATCGTGGGTGATGAAGAGCGTCCCGATGCCGCTGCCGGCCCGCCGCCGCTCCTCCTGGACGGACCGCAGCAGGGCCAGCACCTCCGCCTGGGTGGTGGCGTCCAGCGCGCTCGTCGCCTCGTCGGCGAGGAGCAGGTCGGGGTCGGTGGACAGGGCGGCGGCGATCACGACCCGCTGGAGCATGCCGCCGGACAGCTCGTGCGGACGCTGCCGCATCCGGCGCTCCGGTTCGGAAAGCCCCACCGAGGCCAGCAGCTCGGTCGCCTTCACCACCGCGTCGCGCCGGGACAGGCCCAGCACCCGGGTGAGCGGATCGGTGAGGAAGTCGCCGATCCGGCGGACCGGGTTCATCGCGGAGCGCGGATCCTGGAAGATCATGGAGACGGTGCGGGACCGGTGCCGGCGCAGCCGGGCCGGGTCCATGGCGAGCACGTCCTCGCCGTCCACCCGTACCGAGCCGGAGGCCCGCGCCCCCTCGGGGAGCAACCGCAGCACCGCCCGGGCCGTCGTGGACTTGCCCGAGCCGGACTCGCCCACCAGGCCGACCACTTCGCCCCGGCCGACCCTCAGCGACACCTCGGCGAGCATCGGCCGGGCGGCGGCACCGGCCGGCAGCTCGATGGTGAGATCCTCGATGTCCAGCAGCATCGCCGCCTACCTCCCCTTGCCCAGCCGGTCCGAGACCCAGACCCCGACGATGTTGAAGGCCACCACGACGGCGGCGATGGCCGTGCCCGGTACGAGGGCCGGCAGCAGCGCGCCCTGCACCACGGCGTCCTGCCCCTCCTGCACCATCAGCCCCCAGTCGATCGAGGGCGATCCGGCGCCGAAGCCCAGATAGCTGAGGGTGGCCAGGCTCATCAGCCCCTCGCCGAAGAGCACCACGAGATAGCCGACGATCGCCCCGGCCAGATTGGGCACCAGATGGCGCACGCAGATCCGGGTCCCGCTCATGCCCTGCACCCGATAAGCGTCGATATACGGCTTGGAGCGCTCGGCGAGGGCGAGGCTGCGGGTGTACCGCGCGATGGTGGGCGCGTACGCGAGCCCCAGCGCGATGATCGACGTGGTGAGGCCGTCGCCGAAGACCGCGATCACCAGGACCACGAACAGCAGGCCGGGGAAGGCGTACATCACATCGGTCACCCGGGAGAGCAGGGTGTCCACCCAGCCGCCGCGCCACGCCGCGACCGTGCCCATCGTGACGCCGAGCAGCGCGGCCAGCGCGAGCAGCACCAGGGGTGCCAGCAGGCTCGACCGGGTGCCGTACAGCACCCGGGAGAGCAGGTCCTGCCCCGAGGCGTCGGTGCCCAGCGGATGCTGGGAGGTGGTCCCCGCGAGCGAGGCGGACAGGTCGACCGCGTCGGGCGCGTGCGGGGCGATCAGGGGTGCGCACACCGCCGCCACCACGACCAGGACGAGGAAGCCGCCCGCGATCATCACCGGTATCGGGCGCCGGGCCCGTACCCGCACCGGGATCAGCGCCCCGGCCGTCACCGTCGTCATGCGGTCTTTCCTTCCGGCTTGCTTCCCCTCGGCTGCCCGCCGGGCGAGACCCGGGGGTCGATCAGCGGGTGGACCAGGTCGACCAGCGTCGTCACCACGACGTAGCCGATGACCATCAGCAGCAGCACCGCCTGGGTGACCGGGAAGTCATGCGTGGTGATCGCGGTCACCAGCAGTGAGCCGATCCCGCTGAGCCCGAAGGCGGTCTCGACCACCACCGTTCCGGCGAGCATGCCCGCCATGACGAGCCCGCACATGGTGACGATCGGGCCGAGCGCGTTGCGCAGTACGTGCTGGACGACGATCTGGCGCTCCGACTGTCCGGAGGCGCGGGCCGCCTCCACATGGTCGGAGGCGTACGCCTCGGCCATGGCCTGCCGGGTGACCCGGCTGATCACGGCGAGGGCGCTGAGGGCGAGGGCGAACGCGGGGAGCGTGAGGTGGTGCAGCCGCCCGGTGAGCCCCTCGCCCTGGCCCGTCACCGGGAACCAGCCGAGACGCACCCCGAACAGGGAGACCAGCGCGATGGCCGCCACGAAGGCGGGCACCGAGGCGGCGAGCGTGGTGCCGCCGACCACCGCCGAGTCCACCCAGCCGCGGCGCAGCGCCGCCAGCACTCCGGAGCCGACGCCCAGCACCACGAAGAACACCGTGGCGTAGGCGACGAGCTCCAGGGTGGTGGGCAGCCGCGCCCCGATCAGGTCGGCCACATGGTCGCGGTACTGGAACGACCGGCCCAGGTCGCCCTGGAGGCCGTCCCACAGCCACCGGCCGTACTGGACGACGAGCGGCTCGTCCAGGTGGTGCTCCGCGCGGACCGCCGCGAGCTTCTCCGGGGTGAGCTCCTGTCGGCTGCCGGAGAGGAGGACGGCGGGGTCCCCGGGGGCCGCGTAGACGGCGGCGAAGATGATGAACGAGGCGGCGAGCAGCGTGGCGAACAGGCCGGCGATCCGCCGCGGCAGTGCGCGGATCATGGTGTCAGCCCTTCTTCGTGCCGAGGTCGGCGGCCCACGGGTAGTACATCGACACCATGGACGCCGGCGCGCCGGTGTACTTGTCGCCGAGCACCATCACCGACGGCACCTGCACCAGCGGGATCCACACCGCGTCGTCCGCGAACTTGGTCTGCGCGTCGATGACGAGCTTCGCGCGCTCGCGGTCGTCGATGGTCTGCTGGGCCTTGCCGACGAGGGCGTCGTAGCCCTTGTCCGAGTAGCCGAGCCAGTTGTTGGCGTTGCCGGATATGCCGTTGTCGTAGAAGCCCGCCGGGTCGGCCTTGGAGATGTACCAGTCGACCGGGATCAGGTCGAAGCCGTTCCGGGACCCCGGGTCGGAGAAGAACTCGTCGTAACGGCTCGACGCGATGGTCTTGACGGTGACCTTCAGCCCGATCTTCTGGGCCGCGCCGCGCACCGCGTTGGTGATGACCGTCTGGCTCTCGCTGCCGTCGCTGGAGACGACGATCGGCTTCGAGGGCGCCCCGGCCCGCTCGACCAGCTTCTTCGCCCGGTCGATGTCGTCCGCCGAGGGCGAGACGGTGTAGGCGGTGGAGTGCTCGAGGTCCTTCTGCGCCTTCTGGAACGCGGCCTTCTCATAGCCCCAGGCCCCGGGGCCCACCGGCGTCGCCCACGGCTCGGCGAGGCCGTTGAAGCCGGACTTGGCGATGCCCTCGCGGTCCATGGCCAGGGACAGCGCCTTGCGCAGCCGGGCGTCCCCCAGCGCACCGCCCTTGGTGGGGCTGAGCGACCAGGCGGTGGTGGACTGTCCGTAGTAGGCGTGCACGCCCTTCTTCTTGGACAGCACGGCGGCGGGGCCGGTGGCGGTCAGATAGGCGCCGTCCGCGGCGCCCGTGGAGATGGAGTTGACCAGGGCGCTGCCGGACGCCCAGCGGAAGACGACCTCCTTGGTCAGCGGGCGGAGGCCCTTGTCCCAGTAGTCCGCGGCGCGCTCGATGGTGAGGGAGGAGCCGGAGTTCCAGCTCTTCAGCCGGTACGGTCCGGTGCAGGCGTCGGGGTGGCCGGGGGTGCCGAAGTCGTCGCCCTGCTTCTCCACCGCCTTGCGCTCCATGATGATCCCGGCGTCACCGGCGAGGGCCTTGGTGAACAGGGCGCTCGGCTTCTCGAAGGTGACGGTGACCTCGTTCGCGCCGGTCTTGGCGATCGTGTCGACGTCCTCGTACTCGTCCGACTCGTTCGCCTCCGGCCGGGCGTGCCGCTTGAGGCTCCACACCACGTCGTCGGCGGTCATCCGGGCGCCGTCGTGGAAGGTGACGTCGTCGCGGAGGGTGAGGACGAGCTTCTTGTCGCCGACGTACTCGGCCTTCTCGGCCAGCCGCGGCGCGGTGGTCATATCGGGCCTGAGCAGGAGCAGCCGCTCGCACACGTTGGCCATCACGGTGCGGGTGCTGCTGCCGCCCTGGGCGTCCATGTCCAGGGTGGCGGGCTCCTGCTCCACGAGCCAGTTCACCGTGGTGGCCGCGCCGGATGCCTTGGGGGTGGTGTCGGTGAGCTTGAGCTTCGCGGGGTCGACGGACGCGCCGCCGGACCCGGAGGTCGCCCCGGAGCACCCTGCGGTGAACAGCAGGGCACTCGCGAGGCCGACTGCGGTGGTACAGAGCTTGGTTCTCATGGCAGGCTCTCTGGTCGTTCGTGCGGACGTGAGCGTCGGTTCGTGCGGACGTGAGCGTCAGTTGGGGGCGTGCGGACCGTCGTAGAGGTTCCAGGGCAGGTGCTGGTACTCGTGGTCGCAGGGGGTTCCGGGGGTCACGTGGTAGTCACCGGTGGTCAGGTCCACGCAGGAGGACAGCAGCGTCGTCCACCACTTGACCTCGGGCTGCCGGGGGTCGGGGTGGGTGCACAGGCCCTCGGGGTGGCCGAGGTGGTCGGACATGGCCTGGCGGATCAGCTTGCGGGACTCGTCCGGCGCACCGGCCTCGCGCACCAGGCTCAGCCCGGCCTCGGCCCGGGGCACCCGGATCAGGGAGTCGGAGGACTCGGGGCGGTAGCGGGCCGCGAGCTGGACGGGGACGGTGGTCTGGTAGTGGTTGCCGTGGACGAGCAGCCCCCGCGTCGGATACATCCAGCCGTGCGCCCCCGGAGTGGTCTCCAGGTCGAGCGCGAAGCCCTCGCGGCAGGTCAGCAGGGCGTTGCTGGCGATGTGGCCGCGGGTGCGGCACAGGACGTCGACCGCGTCGCTGATCGACTGGCTGTCCAGGACCCGGCGGCGGATCACGGTCTGGGGCAGCCCCACGGCGTCGTCGAACCGGCCGCCGAGGCCGTTGGCGTTGAGGGCGATGCCCGCGGAGTTGGCGCCCTGGCGGCCGATCTGCCCGGCCTCCACCTGCATGATCACGGTGGGGTGCGGGGGCTGGACGATCCGGAGCATCAGGACGGTGTCCGCGACGCCCGCCCGCCAGTCCCAGTTCTGGCCGCAGTAGACGTGGCCGTCCCCGCTCGCCTCACCCAGTACGGCGAAGGACGTACAGCCGTCGGTCACCTCCCGGTCGCCCGTGACGTCCGCGGCGGCGTCCGCCCGGGCCCGCATCCGGGCGAAGGTCTGGTCGTAGATGATCTCGCCGCGGGCGTTGAGCGCGAGCACGTCCAGGAGTCCGACACCCGCTCCCGCGGCGATCCCGTCCATCTCCTCGACGAGCTCGGGGGCGTAGGCGCGCACCGGCTCCAGCCAGCGCTCGGCGCGCGCGGTGACCTGGTCCCAGGTGAGCCCCGAGGATTCGCCGAACGCCTCCTCGTAGTAGGCGAGCGCCTTGCCGATTCGATCGCGCGCCGCCTCGCCGTACTGGCGGCCGCGCTCGGCCGGCGGGCCCGAGATCTCGACGGTGGGGATGGTGGCGGCTGACATGGCACTCCTGTGTCCTGAGGCCCGGAGCCCACGAGGGGCTGTAATGTTTGTTTCAGAAATCAGCGTTCCTGGAACGATGAGCCCAGATAGTAATGTCCACCACAGGGAAGTCAATAGCTGTAATGAGCGAACCGAAGAGCGTTACCGGGACGACACGGCTGGCCGCCGCGGTCCGGGACATGTGGGGTGAGCTGTCCGCTTCCGAGCGAGTGGTGGCCCAGTATCTGGTGAGCACCCCGCCGGAGAATCTTCTCTTCGCGAGCGCACAGGAGCTGGGCGCGGCCAGTGGCACGAGCAACGCCACCGTCGTCCGCGCCCTCCAGCGCCTCGGCTACGCCGGGCTGCCCGCGCTCAAGAGGGAGCTGGCCGCCGGCTTCACCTCCGAGACCGCCCCCGAGGAGCGGCTCAAGCAGCGCATCGCCCGCGTCGGCCACGATCTGGACGAGATCAAGGACCGGGTCTTCGACGAGGCCGCCGAGCGCCTCGACCAGTGCCGCCGGCTACTGGAGACGGATGTGCTGAAGCAAGCGGTGCAAACGCTGGCGGACGCGCGTGAGGTGGTCGCCTACGGCGTCGGCGCATCGGAGCTCGCCGCCCGGCATCTGGTGCTGAAGCTGCGCCGGGCCGGTCGCCGGGCGCGGTTCGTCGGCGCCACGGGCTTCACCATGGCCGACGAACTGCTGAGCCTCGGCCGGGGGGACGCGGTGGTGATCCTCCATCCCGGCCGACGGCTGCGGGAGTTCACCGTGCTCACGGATCGGGCGCGGGCGGTCGGCGCGGGCGTGGTGCTGGTCACCGACGTCCCCACGGGGCCGTTGGCCACCCATGCCGATGTGGTGATCAGCGCCCCCCACACGCCCACCGGCATCACCGCGGAATCCCTGGCGGGGATCGTCGTCATGGACACCCTCGTGCTGGCGCTCGCCTCCCTGGACGAGGCCCGGGCGGTCGAGGCGTCTCACCAACTCACCGTGTTGCGGGGGCAGTTGCTCGACCGGCCGGAGCCGCGGTCGCGCAAGAGCTGAGCGGGGGTGCGACCGCGACGGCGCATGGGGCTGCTCACCGGGAGGGTGGACCCGCCGGGGAGCCCGCCGGGGAGCCCGCCGGGGAGCCCGCCGGGGCGCTCGCCGGGGAGAGCAGGGTGCCGAGCGGGCCGAGGTCGAGGTTGAGGTCCGCCATCCGCAGGCCGTGACGGTCGCACATCTCCTCCATGCGCCGCTGGAGGATCATCAGCGTCATGCCGACGCGCTCCTCCTGCTCCTCCGTCAGATCGCCCTTGTCGACGCGGTGGAGCGCCTGGCGCTCCATCAGCTGGCGCAGCAGCTCGACCACGGTCAGCACCAGCTTGGCCAGATCGCGCTCGACGGTGTCCGGGTCGGTGCGCAGCCGTTGGGCGGCGGCACCGGAGGGGGCTGACATGCGCGGGTCTCCTCTCGTCAGGGCAGCAGGGGGGCGGGGTGTTCGGCATCGACCGGAGCGATGACCGCGCGCAGGTCGATCCGTACGAGATCGACGTCGGCGATGGACAGGACGAGGTCCCCGGCGAGCACGACCCCGCCCTGGAGCAGCCGGTCCAGCAGGTCGATCAGGGCGACCTCGCGGCCCGCGAGCGCCCGTGCGTCCTCCTCGTCCAACGCGCCACTCATACGGGCCTCACCCGGTGCGCCACTCATACGGATCTCGCCCGGTGCGCCGCTCATACGGGCCTCGCCCGGTGCGCCGCTCATACGGGCCTCACCCGGTGCGCCACTCATACGGATCTCGCCCGGTGCGCCACTCATACGCGCCTCGCCCGGTGCGCCACTCATACGCGCCTCGCCCGGTGCATCGCTCACACCGGCCTCGCCCGGTGCGCCACTCATACGCGCCTCACCCGGTGCGCCACTCATACGGGCCTCGCCCAGTGCGCCACTCACACCGGCCTCGCCCAGCACCCGCTCATACCGGCTCCGGCCGGGCGACCGGCTCGGGCTCGGGTGGAAGGGCGAAGGAGTACGGCGCCCAGGGCCCGGTCACCTCGACGCGCACCCCGGGCCGCCCCTCGGCGGCGGCCAGGACGCGGGCGCGGAACTCCTCGGCGCGGTCGGCGGCCACCAGATACGCGTCGTTGGCGATGTTCTCGCCACCGGGCTTCCCGCCACCGGCCGTCTCGCCTCCGGCCACCTGGGCGAGTTCGCCGCGCTGCGGCCGATGGGCGACCCTGCCCACCGCCAGGCCCCCGGCCTCCTCGGCGATGCGCGCGGCCGTACGCGCCGCTGTCTGCCAGACTTCCTCGGCGCCGCGTCGGCGCCGACGGCGGGCGGCGAGATAGGCCCGTCCCGGGCTGAGGGACTCCTCCCTGCCCGTGGCCACCCCGCCCATGGCGTCACCGCCCATGGCGTCGGCGGCCACCGCCGCGTCCCCCGCCAGGGAGTCCGTGGGGTCGGTGTAGACCTTGACGCCCCATTCGACATGTCCGGCGAGCCGTTCCAGCAGCGGCAGGAACTGGTCGCGGCGCTCCTGGAGGACCCGCCGCACCCGGTCCTCGTCCCGGTAGACGGTGGCCAGCCGCAGCGGCAGTACGGCGCCCAGCGGGGCCAGCCCCGCCACCACCCCGTGGTGGCCGCGGGCCAGCGCCTCCAGCCGGGGCAGCTCCTCCAGGCCCGCCCGCAGCGCGCGCTCCTCGAACTCCTCGGCCGGGACCGGGCCCACGGCCGCGGCCAGGTCCCCCGTCTCCACGAGCCCCACCTGCTCGTCCGCCACCCCGCGCAGCGTGGCCACCGCCCGCGCGGCCTCCGGGGTGGGGCGCAGCACCGCGTAGGCGTACACCATGTGCTGTCGCCGTGCGCTCTCGGTCAACCGTCCACGCTCCTGTCCTCGGCCCGTGCCCGCAGCGCCGCGATCTCGGCGCGCAGCCGGGCGTTCTCCTCGGTGAGGGACCGCTCCACGTCGTCGTCCTGTACGGCCCGGGTGCGGGCGCGGGAGGACAGCGACGGATCGTGCTCCCACCAGTCGATGCCCATCTCCTTCGCCTTGTCGACGGAGGCGACGAGCAGCCGGAGCTTGATGGTGAGCAGCTCGATGTCCAGCAGGTTGATGCGGATGTCACCCGCGATCACCACGCCCTTGTCCAGCACCCGCTCCAGGATGTCGGCGAGCGACGGGGCGGCCTCGGCGCCCTGGCCGTACGGGGTGGCGGGCAGGCGTGGCGGGCCCAGCCTGCCCGCCATCGGTTCTGTCGTCGTCACGGGGCTCGTCTCCGCTCGTCCGGCCGTTCCCTGCGTTCCAGCTGTGCCAGCCGGTCGAGCAACTCGTCCTCGCGGCGGTCGTAGGTGTCCTCGTCGATCCGCCCGGCCAGCAGGTCCTGTTCCAGTTCGGCGAGGGCGCGCCGGACCGGCGCCGGGTCGTAGTACTCGCGCTCGGCGACCGCGGCGATCTGCTCGGCGGCCCAGACGGTGGCGCGCACCGGCGCCAGCGGAAAGGTGAGCAGCCCGGTCAGCAGTCCCATGGCGCTCCCGTCCTCAGGCCACGAAGCTGTACGGCGGCAGGGGGCCGCGCAGCCGGAAGTCGTAGCCCTCTCCGTAGCCCTGCGCGAGCTGTCGCGCGGCCCGGGAGAACTCCTCGGCGCGCCCCCGCTCCACCAGGAACGAGGCGTTGAGGAAGTCCTCCCCGGCCGGGGACGCCACCACGTTGCCGCGGGCCATCTCGGACAGCCGCCCGACGACCTGCTCGGCCAACAGCCGCTGTCGCGCGTTCAGTTGATGTGCCACCAGCTCGCCGAGGGCCACCCGGTCCGCGTAGGTGCCGCCGCCGTCGCGGGTGCGTTCGTTGAGGCGCCGGGCGTCGTCGGACTCGGTGAGCACCTCCCGCAGCAGATCGTCCTGCGAGCGGGCCGCCTTCAGGTTGAACTCGGCGGTGGCGTGCAACTCCTCGAGCCTGCGGACGTATTCGGCGCGCTTGCCGTCCAGCGCCGCCGTCACCGCGGCGTCGTCGGGCGCGAGCATGCCGAACCGCATCGGAAGCACCGCGCCGTCCGCCATCAGCCGCTCCTGGACCTCCTGGTGGGCGGCGAGATCACGGCGCTTGGGGCGCAGGTCCGGCGGCGCCGCGCTCACCACGCAGGCCAACGGCCCGCCGGTGACCGCGCGCAGGGCGCCGGACACGCCGCCCACGGCCCGGAGCCCCGCCAGTCGCAGTGGATGATCGGACCCGGTGATCGCGTAGATGTAGAGGGACGGGGACGGGGACGTGTTCGACATGATCACCTGTCCTCGTCGTCGCGGTCGCGATCGCGGTCGAAGACATCGCCGATGGCCCCGAGGGCGCCGCTGATCGCCCCCTCGGTCTTGCCCCGGGCGCCGCCCTCGACGATGTTGCCGACGATGTCGCTCAGCTTGTCCGGGGCCTTGCGGCCAGATTCCAGGTCGAGGCGGTTGCACGCCTCGGCGAAGCGCAGATATGTGTCCACGCTGGCGATCACGATCCGGATGTCTATCTTCAAGATCTCGATGCCGACGAGGGAGACCCGGATGAACACGTCGATGACGAGGCCACGGTCCAGGATGAGTTCGAGGATGTCGAAGAGGCTTCCGGTCCCCGAACCGGTCGATGCGGTGGCAGGCAGCCCGCCGGTCTGCGTCATCACGGTCACGTGTGCTTCCTCTCGGTCGCGCTCGGTCGCCTGTCCGCGTCTGATACGGGCGCGGTGGCGGGGGCGTTCACCGATGTGGGCGCGGGCAACAGATGGCGCGCGGACGTGGAACGGCCCCGCGCCGGCGATAGCCATGGCGCGGGGCCGTGGGAGGAAACCCGGCAAAAAAACGGCCGTGCCTGGTCCGGCTCCGGTGTCTAACGTCCGCGGTCGAGCTGACCGCGGGCGTAGCGGTGTTGCCGCTCATAGCCGAGGAGCTGCCCCTGTGAGTCGAGGGTCACACGGTAGGTGGCCATGATGGTCATGGTCTCGGGCACCCGCTCCAGCTCCACGACCTCCACATCGGCCACCCAGCCGTCCGGCGTGGGCTGCATCGCGGAAACCGCCTCCGGCGCGGTGCCCAACAACTCCCCCAACTGCCGGGCGGCGCCCCGCATGGCCTGCGCCACGGGTACGCGGCGCGGCTGCTCGGTGGTCTCGGAGGTGTCCGTGGATGGTGTGTCCGGGTCAATGCTCGTCATGGTCCTACGGTGCCAAGTCCTGTGGGTGCGTGGTGCGCGGATCCCCAAAGCGGCGCCCTCGCCGGACGGGCTGAATTCATAGTCAATCGATGCTCATGCGTTCGTCGAAGCCCGTCCGGGGGTTGACGGTCCGCCCGGCCGCCCACCAGTTCTCGCTGTTCGTCTCGACCACGCACAGGAGGATGTCCTCCTCGGGGACGTCCGCGTACAGCCGGAGGTTCCCGCGGATGGCCGCGAACAGCTCCTCCTTCTGCTGGGGGTCGCGGTTGTTGAAGAAGAGCTGGATGAACATCGTGTGGTCGCCGCGGCGGATGCCGAAGAACACCGGCTGCGTCTGGACGTTCTCGGGCTTGAGCTCGTGGATGAGGTGGAACTGGTCGTCCTGCGGCACCTTCAGGACGTCCACCATCGACCGGTGGATGCCCAGCGAGACATTCCGGCGGTACTCCGGAGTGGTGCCCTCGCGCAGATAGATGTTGACCAGAGGCATGGTGTGTCGTTCCGTTCTGCTGTGGTGTGCGCACCACGCCAGGAAACCCGATGACATTCCGCCAACGAATGTCTGGCATGGCCGGTATGCTGTGCACGCATGGAAGACACGCGCATGGACGTGCGCTCATGGACATGACCCTGGTCGGATTGCGGGTGCTGCGCGAGGTGGCGGAGCGGGGCACGATCACCGCCGCGGCGGAGACGCTCGGATACACCCAGTCCGCCGTCTCCCGGCAGGTGGCCGCGCTGGAACAGGCCGCCGGTGCCCGGCTCTTCGACCGCCACCCCGGCGGTGTGCGGCTGACCACCGAGGGGCGCGCCCTGCTGCGGCACGCCGTGGTCGCGCTGGACGCGCTCGACGCGGCCGACCGGGAGTTGCGCGGGGGTGACGCGGCGGACGGCCCGGTCCGGCTCGGCTTCTTCCCCACCGCCGGAGCGGTGATCGTGGCCCGCGCCCTGGCGACCCTGCGGCGGGAGCACCCCCGGATCCGGGTGAGCACACGCGAGGGCACCACCCCGTCGCTGGTACGGGCGCTGCGGACCGGCACGCTCGACATCGCCCTGGTGTCCTCCAGACCACCCCACCGCTCCCCCGACACCGACGCCCCGCCGCTGCGTGCGGAGCCGCTGTTCGAGACCCGGCTGACCGTGGCGGTGGCGGCGGGCGGCCGGTTCGCCGGACGCGACAGCGTCACGGCCGAGGAGCTCGCGGGCGAGCCGTGGATCGCCAGCCCGGCCGCCGCGGAGGAGCCACTGCTCGGCGTCTGGCCAGGGCTGCCGGGGCGGCCCCGGGTGCGCCACACCGTCCGCGACTGGCTGACGAAGCTTCACCTGGTGGCGGCCGGGGCGGGCATCACCACGGCCCCACCGGCGCTGCTTCCCGCCGTCCCGCCCGGTGTGCGTCTGGTCGCCGTCGAGGGCGTGGCGGAGGAGTGGCGACGCGTCAGCCTCGTGCACGCGCCGAACCCCGCCACGGCGTCGGCGAACGCGGTGGCGCACGTTCTGCGGCAGGAGGCCGCCGAACTGGCCGACGACCCCGGCTGACGGCGCACGGCTTACGGCAGCCCAGGCTTACCGCGGCCCAGGCTTACGGCGGCTCAACCTTACGACGGCCTTTACCGCGCGAGCTCCATGCGCAGGACCTTCGAGCGGCGCGCACCGCCGTCCGGAGGGGCGGTGGTCCCGCCGTCGGTGATGAGGTAGGCCACGCGTCCGTACTCACCCGGGCCGCGGCCCCAGGCGATGCTCGACGGCCCCAGGAGCCGCAGGTCCAGGGGGTCGCCGAGGACGATGTCCCGGGGCTGGTCCGGCGGCCCGTCCAGCCGCACGCGGTCGAGGGTGTTCTGACGGTGTGTCGTGACGTAGGCGACGCCCGCGTCCTCGTCGAGGCAGAAGTCGTCGGCCATCGTGCCACCGCCGACTTGCTCCGGCGCCCCGGCCGGATCGAGGGTGTCGGGGTCGACCGGCACCCGCATGAACAACCGCTGCGCCGTGGAGGTGTAGTACAGGTGATGGGTCCGCTCCGCGTAGCGCACCCCGTTGACGCCCGGCTGCGGCGGCCTCATGGTGCTGCGCGGGTCGTGCTCCATGCTCGGGTGGGCGAGCCAGACGTCGGAGGTCGCCGGGCCACCGGTGGCGGAGAGATCGACCCGCCAGACGAAGCCGCCGAAGCAGTCGGCCAGCAGCAGGACGCCCGGGGCGATCCGGCAGCCCCCGTTCAGGGCCCGCACCCGGGAGTCGAAGGTGAGGACCGTCTCGATCGCGGGGGCGGCGCCGGGTGCCCGGCCACGCAGATCGACCCGGCTCAGATACGACGCGTGTGTGGTGTACCCGTCGCTGAGGGCCACGTGGAACACATCCGGCTCGGTCTCCACGACCGCCGAGACGAGGTGGTCGTAGGTGTGCAGGAGGATCGGCTCGACCGGGGTGTCCGCCGTACCGGAGGCCGGGATCAGCCACAGCTGCTTGTGGTTGAGCGACGTCACGACGATCGAGTTGTCGCTTCGCACCGCGAGGTTCTCCAGGAAGGAGTGCTCGGGGAACTCGGCGACGGTGCGCAGGGTTGCGGATTCCATGGTCCTACCTTTCTCCGTGGGTTGATCCTTCCTCCGGTTCTCACTGGTCCAGGCCGACCGCGTTCGACGGCACGTCGAAGGCGGCGAGGGTCAGCGACACACCGGTGAACCAGCCCATCAGCACGGTGACGTCGACGATGCCCGGGTCGCCGATCGTCTCCTTGGCCCGGCGGTACAGCCCGACGGGAATGACACGCCGCCCCACCAGCGATGACGCGAGCCCGCGACGCGCAACGCCTGGGCGACGAGTTCCCCGGCACGGTCCGCCCGCGTGACCCGTGCCTGCCATTTCGTCACCGACTGGAACATGGGCGGCTGGTCGAGCTCCTGGTACTCGTATTTGTACTCGACCCGCGTCGAGACGGTGCTGGTGAGCGCCACGAGCGGGCTGTGGGCCCACCGGGCGTCCGCGAGCGCGGCGGCGACGTTCGCCGCTCCCGGCCCCCACTGCCCGTATACGACGGCGGGCCTGCCGGTGACCCGGGCGTAGGCGTCGGCCATCACCACGGACGCGGCCCCGCTGCGGGCCAGGCACATCTCGATGCCGTGATCGCGCAGGGCGCGCCAGAGCCACAGATCGCCGCCGGTGATCAGGAAGACCCGGTCGACGCCGCTGTCCTTCAGCGCGCGAGCGACGTCATGCGCGACCCGGGGCACGACTCCACTGGCTGTCGCCACAAGCGTTCTCCTGTCTAAAAAAATGAATGACCGTTCTCTTATTTGCCACACTGCCTCGCTCACCATTCGCTGTCAAGGAGAAGGCGAACGATCGATCGCTTTTGATGTAGTCTGGCGCCATGCCCAAGGTGAGCCAGGAGTACCTCGACGCCCGCAGAGCGGAGATCCTGACCGCGGCGCGGCGCTGCTTCGTCCGGGACGGCTTCCATGAGACGTCGATGCAGGATCTGCTCGCCGAGGCCGGGGTGTCCTCGGGGGCGCTCTACCGGTATTTCTCCAGCAAGCAGGACATGATCATCGCGATCGCCGAGGAGAACCTGGCCGAGGTGGTGCGACAGGCCCGCCGCCAGGCCGAGCGCAGGCCCGCCGCCGGGGTCGGCGAGGCGATCGCCGATCTCTTCGAGGTCATCAGGGCGAAGCACACGGAGAGCGGCTTCGCCGCCATCGCGCTGCTGACCTGGTCCGAATCCCTGCGCAACCCGACGCTCGCCGACCGGCTCAAGACCGCGCTCACCGAGGCGACGGCCGACCTCGCCGCCATCGTGCGGGAGCATCAGGAGGTCCGCCAGCTGCCCGCGGACGCCGCGGCGGACTCACTCGCCCAACTGATCACCTCCACGGTGCCCGGCTACATCCTCCAGCTCGCCACGCTCGGCCCGGACGCGGTCGACGGCCTGCCCGACGCCGCCAGGGCGCTCTGGCCGGCACCCGAGGCGCAATAAACTGGACCAGCCAGTCCAGTCGATGGCGCGCGCCATGCGCAAGGAGCTGACGGCGAAGGGGCAGGCCACCCGCAACCCGTGCGGAGCCCTGGCGGTTCGCGGCGCCCCCGGCGGCGGCCACCGCGATCTTCAGCCGGTGCCGAACGTGCCGGGCCGGACCTCGGCGGCGTCCGGCAGATGCCATGAGTAGGGCGCGATCAGTTCGCTGATGGCCGGTTCGGGGCCCCAGGAGCCGGGGGCGTAGGGCTGGACCGGGGGTGGGTTCTCCAGGAGGAGGGTCGACGCGGCCCAGATGTGTTCGATGCCGCCTGCCCGGGTGAACAGCGACTGATCGCCCAGCATGGCGTCCAGGATCAGGCGTTCATAGCCCTCGAGCCCGTTCTCCTCGCAGAACGACCCGGCGTAGCCGAAGGCCATCGTGGCCGGTTCGAGCCGCATCGCGGGGCCGGGCTCCTTGGCGAGGAAGTGGGCCGCGATCCACCCGGGGTCCCCGAAGTCGATCACGATCTCGTTGCCCCGGTTCTTCTCCTGACCGGGGAGGTCGGTGGGGAACATCCGCAGGGGCGGCTCGCGCAGTCCGAGGGTGATCACCTGGCGGCCCTGTGCGAGGCCCTTGCCGGAGCGCAGATGGAACGGGACCCCGGCCCACCGCCAGTTGTCCACCTCCAGCCGCAGCGCGGCGAACGTCTCGGTCGTCGAATCGGGGGCCACGCCCGGCTCGTCTCGGTAGCCCTCGTACTGGCCGCGCACGACATCCCCGGGCTCGATGGGGCGCAGTGCCTCGAAGACCTTGTCCTTCTCGTCGCGCAACGGCTCGGCGGCGAGCGAGACCGGTGGTTCCATCGCCACGATGCCGAGCACCTGGATCAGATGGGTGACGATCATGTCCCGGAAGGCTCCGGTGCCCTCGTAGAAGTGGGCACGGCCCTCGAGGCCGAGCGTCTCGGGAACGTCGATCTGCACATATCTGATGTGGTCCCGGTTCCAGTTGGGCTCGAACATGCCGTTGGCGAAGCGGAGGGCGAGGATGTTGTCCACCGACTCCTTGCCGAGGAAGTGGTCGATGCGGAAGACCCGGGACTCGTCGAAGACGGCGTTGATCGTCTCGTTGAGCGCCCGCGCCGACGCCAGGTCGGTGCCGAAGGGTTTCTCTACGATCACCTTCGCGTTCTCGGCCAGGCCCGTGTCGCCGAGCATGCCGATGGTGGACGCGAACGCCGAGGGCGGAATGGCCAGGTGGAACAGTCTGCGGGCCGACCCGCCGAGGGAGTCCTCCGCCGCCCGTACGGCCGCGAGCAGCGCGTCGGGGTCCTGGGGGTCGGCCGCGCCGAAGGACAGCGACTCCTCGAAGGACTTCCACACCGGCCCGGTCGGCTTGGACCGTCCGAAGGCGGCGACCGCGTCATGGGCATGGGTGCGGAACGCGTCGTCGCTCATCGCGGAGCGGGTCGGGGCCGAGCCCACGACGCGGTAGCCGTCGGGGAGGAGGCCCGCGGCGGCGAGATGGAACAGCCCGGGCAGGAGCTTGCGCTTGGCGAGGTCGCCGGTGGCGCCGAAGAGCACGATCACATGGTCGTCCGGCGCCGTCATCGCCCGCTCCTCTTCTCGGCGTGTCCGCCGAACTCGCTGCGCATGGCGGACAGCACCCGGTCGGCGAACTCGCCCAGGCCCCGGGACTGGAAGCGGTCGGTGAGCGCCGTGCTGATCACGGCGGCGGGTACGCCTTCGTCGATCGCGGCCCGTACCGTCCAGCGCCCTTCGCCGGAGTCCGAGACACGTCCGGTGAACTCGTCCAGCTTCGGCGACCGGGCGAGCGCGTCGGCGGTGAGGTCGACGAGCCAGGAGCCCACGACCGAGCCGCGGCGCCACACCTCGGCCACCTCGCCGACGTCGATCTCGTACTGGTACGCCTCCGGCTCGCGCAGCGGGGTGGTCTCCGCGTCGGCGGCGCGCTTGCGCAGCCCGGCGTCCGCGTGGTCGATGATGCTGAGCCCCTCGGCGATCGCGGCCATCATGCCGTACTCGACCCCGTTGTGGACCATCTTCACGAAGTGGCCGGCTCCGCTGGGGCCGCAGTGGAGATAGCCCTCCGGAGCCGTTCCGTCGGTGTGTCTGCTCGGTGTGGGCTCGGCGGAGCCGCTACCGGGCGCGATGGTGCGGAAGATGGGGTCGAGCCGGGCGACGGGCCCGTCCTCACCGCCGATCATCAGGCAGTAGCCGCGCTCAAGTCCCCAGACTCCGCCGGAGGTTCCGCAGTCCAGGTAGTGGATGCGGTGCGGGGCGAGCTGTGCCGCGCGGGTGATGTCGTCGCGGTAGTAGGAGTTGCCACCGTCGATGACGGCGTCGTCCGGGTCGAGGAGCTCGGTGAGCTGGTCGAGGGTGGGCTGTACGACGGCGGCGGGCAGCATGAGCCAGACGGCCCGTGGCGGCTCCAGCTTCGCCACCAGGTCGCCGAGCGAGCGGGCGGCGACGGCGCCCTCGCCCGCCATTTCCTGTACGGCGCTTTCGTTGACGTCGTAGACCACACAACGGTGGCCGTCGCGCATCAGCCGGCGCACGAGGTTCGCGCCCATCCGGCCGAGCCCGACCATGCCGAGCTGCATGGGGGTGTCGGTAGCCATGTGCTCTCCTGTCGCGTCATCGCGCTCAGCCCGGGGCCACCAGGTCGCGCGCCACCCGCGCGACGCGCTCGGGGGTGAATCCGAACTTCGTGAGCAGCTGTTTGAGGGGTGCGGAGGCGCCGAAGGTGTGCATGCCGACGACGGCCCCGTCCGCGCCGACATAGCGGTCCCAGCCGAGCGTGGAGCCCTCCTCCACCGCGACCCTGCGCGTGACCGCGGGCGGCAGCACCTGGTCGCGGTACTCGCGCGGCTGACGGTCGAACAGCTCCCAGCACGGCATGCTCACCACCCGGGACGCGATGCCCTCGGCGGTGAGCTCCTCGTGCGCGGCCAGGGCCAGCGCCACCTCGGAACCGGTGGCGAGCAGGATCACCTCGGGCTCGCCCCGGTCCGCGTCCGCCAGGACGTAGGCGCCCCACGCGACACCGGTGGCCGCGCCGAGCCGAGTGCGGTCGAGGGTGGGCAGGGGCTGGCGGGAGAGGACCAGCGCGGCCGGCGCCCGGCGGAGACCGGCGACCACCCGCCAGGTCTCGGCGACCTCGTTCGCGTCGGCGGGGCGGAACACCAGCAGCCCGGGCGTGGCGCGCAGCCCCGCGAGCTGCTCGACGGGCTGGTGGGTGGGTCCGTCCTCGCCGACCCCGATGGAGTCGTGGGTGAAGATGTGCACGGTGGGGATCTCCATCAGCGCGGAGAGGCGAATGGCCGCCTTGGCGTAGTCGGAGAAGATCAGGAACCCGGACCAGAACGGACGGAGCTTCGTCAGCGCCATCCCATTGGCCACCGCGGCGGCCGCGTGCTCCCGTACGCCGAAGTGCAGATTGCGCCCGGCGCGGTCATACGGCTGGAAGTCGCCCGCGCCGCCGAAGGTGAGGCGGGTCTTGGTGGACGGCGCCAGGTCGGCGGATCCGCCGAGCACCCAGGGCACCGCCTTGGCCACCGCGTTCAGCACCTGGCCCGAGGAGTCGCGGCCCGCCAGGCCCCTCGGATCGGCCGGGAAGGTGGGCAGCGCGGTCTCCCAGCCGTCCGGCAGCTCACGGCGCTGGATCCGCTCCAGCTCGTCGGCGAGCTCGGGGTACGCGCCGCGGTAGGCGTCGAACGTCTTCTCCCAGTGGCTGCGCAACTGGCCGCCGCGCGCCCCGATGCCCCGCGCGAACCAGTCGGGCACACCGTCGGGGATGTGGAAGTCGGCGTCGGGTGGCAGGCCGAGGGCGCGCTTGGTGGCCCTGACCCCCTCCGGTCCGAACGGCGCCCCGTGTGCTTTCGGCGAGTCCTCGACCGGCGAGCCGTACCCGATGTGGCTGTGGACGAGGATCAGGGTCGGACGCGTGGCCTCGGCCCGGAAGGAGTGGAAGGCGCGGCCGATCCGGCCGAGGTCGCCTGCGTCGGCCACGGTGGTCACGTTCCAGCCGTAGGCCAGGAAACGCGCGGCCACGTCCTCGGTGAAGGTGATGTCGGTATGGCCCTCGATGGTGACCCGGTTGGAGTCGTAGATCCAGCACAGGTTGGACAGCCGCAGATGTCCGGCGAGCGAGGCCGCCTCGGAGGAGACGCCCTCCATCATGCAGCCGTCCCCGGCGAGCGCGTACACATCGAAGTCGAAGAGCGTGAAGTCGTCGCGGTTGTACCTGGCCGCCAGCCACTGACCGGCGATCGCCATGCCGACGGAGGTGGCGACGCCCTGGCCGAGCGGGCCGGTGGTCGTCTCGACGCCGCTCGTCCAGCGGTACTCGGGGTGGCCGGGGCAGCGCGAGTCGAGCTGCCGGAAGGACTTCAGATCGTCGAGGGTCACCGCCGGACGCCCCAGCACCTCGTACTCGGGGTCGACCGTGCGCACACCGGTCAGATGCAGCAGCGACCAGAGCAGGGCGGAGGCATGGCCCTCGGAGAGCACGAAGCGGTCGCGGTTCGGCCAGATGGGATCGGCGGGGTCGAAGCGCAGAAACCGCTGCCACAGTGTGTACGCGACGGGCGCCATCCCCATGGGCGTCCCGGGGTGCCCCGAATTCGCCTTCTGGACCGCGTCCATGCACAGTCCGCGGATCGTGTTCACCGACAGCGTGTCCAGGTCGGTCATGGCGACGCCGCCCTCCGTGCGCTCGATGGTTGTCTGTGGAGCCTCGCTAGGTGTCGGACCGGACGATCGTCGCGAGGACGTCGTTGAAGGCCTCGGTGGAGGTGGGGTGGGTGTAGACGGCGTTGCGGAGCTCGGCCGCCCGGATGCCGTGGCGCATGGCGAGCGCGACGGTGTTGACGATTTCCTGCGCGTCCACGCTGAGCAGGGCGGCGCCCAGGATCTCGTCGGTCTCTGCGTCGAGCACGAACTTCATCACCCCGCGGGTGTCCTCGACGATGTACGCGCGCGGCATGGCGACGATCTCGGCCACCGGCTGACTGGCGATCCGCACCCGGTGTCCGGCCGCCCGGGCCTGCCTCTCGGTGAGCCCGACGGTGGCCAGCGGCGGGGTGATGAAGACGGTGTGCGGGATGGCGACCCGGTCGTCGGTGGAGCGCTTGCCCTCGCCGAGCAGCTGGTCGAGGACGATACGGCTGTCGTCGAGCGAGATATAGGTGAACTGCGGCCCGCCGTTGACGTCTCCGAGGGCGAAGATGTGCGGTCGGCTGGTGCGCAGATGCTCATCGACCTCGACCGCGCCGCGCTCGTTGGTGCGCACACCGGCGGCATCCAGCGCCAGATCGCGGGTGGCCGGGGCGCGGCCGGTGGCGGCGAGGACGGCGTCGGCCTCCAGGGTGTGCCGCCGGCCGTCCGTCTCGTAGACGACGGTCGCGGAGGTCTCGCCGTCACGGATCTCCGTGACGGCGGCCCCCGTGACGATCCCGATTCCCTCCTCCACCAGGATGCTCTCGGCGACGGCGGCAACGTCGTCGTCCACCAGGCCGAACACCTTCGGGGCCGCCTCGAGCACGGTGACCTCGGAGCCGAACTGCCCGTAGATGGAGGCGAATTCAAGGCCGAGGTAGCCGCCGCCGATGATCACCAGCCGTTCCGGGAGAATGGTGGAGTCGATCAGTTCGGTGCTGGTGACGGTGTACTGGCTGGTGCGCAGGCCGGGGATGTCGAGGACGATCGGCTCCGATCCGGTGTTGATGAGGATCGTCTCCGCGGTGATCGTCAGGGGGCCGTCGGCGGTCTCGACGCGCACGGTGTGCGGATCGGTGAACGCGGCGGTCCCGGTGATCACCGAGACGGTGTCCATGCCGTTCAGCCCGTCGTAGTTGTCACCGCGGAACTGCTTCGTCAGCGCCTGCACCTCGCCCACGGAGCGCTCGTACCACTCCTGGGGCACATCCTCCGGCCGGCGCTTGCGGGAGTGGTGGACCAGTGCCTTGGTCGGCACACAGCCGACGTTCGGGCAGGTGCCGCCGTACATCCGCGCCGACCGCTCGACCAGCACCACGCGCTTGCCGAGCCCGCCCATCGTGGCGGCCACCGTCTTGCCGCCCTTGCCGAAACCGATCACGAGCAGGTCGGCTCGCAGACCGCGGTGGGTGGTGCCCATGGTCGCTCCCCTTCTCGGCCCTCCGGGGGTGCTGCCTCCGTCATTTCAACGGCACCACCAACACCGCGGCCCCGCAACTGGCCGCCCCCGGTACCACCGCGCACCCTGGAAGCAGGCCGAAGCGGAGGAGAACGTGTGATGGCCGGACCGATAGCGGCGCTCTTCGACATCGACGAAACCCTGATCCACACCGGTGGCTCCGGGGCCCGGAGTTGGGCCTGGGCCTTCGACCGGTTGCACGGCGTGGCCGCCGACATCGGAGAACACACCTCGGCCGGGGAGACCGATCCGCAGGTCGGCCGGGAGACGTTCCGGGCCGTGCTCGGCCGCGAGCCCAGTCACGATGAGATGGCCCGCCTGTACGCGGCGTATCTGTGGCATCTCTCGGAGGACATCCGGACCTCGGAGGGGTACCGCGTCATGGACGGCGTCGAAGACACCCTGCGGCGGATCACGGACGCGGGGATCATCCTCGGGCTCATCTCCGGCGCGATGGAGGGCGCGGCCCGGATCAAGATGGAACCGGGCAGGCTGGGCCGCTATTTCGTGTTCGGCGCCTACGGCTCGGACTCCCCGGACCGGGCGGAGATCACCCGCCTGGCGATGGCGAAGGCCGCCCGGCTGCACGGGCACGATCTGGGCCGCCACGATGTCTACGTGGTCGGGGACACCCCTCGCGACATCGAGGCCGCGCGCGCGGCGAACGCGACCGCGGTGGGGGTCGCGAGTGGCCACTACTCCGCGGAGGAGCTGCGCGCCGCCGAGGCCGACCATGTGCTTGCGTCGCTGACCGAGCCGTTCCCGCACACGTGAGAACGGCCGGGGGCCGAGTCAGCCCTGTGCGGCGGTGTCCCGCTCCCGGTCGTAGGCGGCCCGCGCCTCCAGCACCTCGTCCATGTGACGCATCGACCAGTTCTTCAGCGCCACCAACGGCTCGCGCAGCGTGGCGCCCAACTCGGTGATCTCGTACTCGACCCGGGGCGGGACCTCCGGATGAACGGTACGCCGGACCAGCCCGTCCCGCTCCAGCGCGCGCAGCGTCTGCGTGAGCATCTTCTCGCTCACCCCGTCCAGCTTCCGGCGCAGCGCCGTGTAGCGCCTGGTACCGGATTCGGCCAGTTCACCGAGGACGAGCACGGTCCACTTGTCGCCGATGCGGTCCAGGACCTCACGGGACGGACAGCCGTCGGCGTACGGGTCCCAGTCGGTGCGCGGTGCTCTCGCCATGACCGTGTTCTCCTCCGCCTCGTCCGCCTTCCCCGGACCCGTCAGCATACCGAAGCGCTGGAAACTCTCCATTGGAGAGCAACCCAACCGGAAAGTGGTCACTTCCCAATGGGGAGCCACTCCGGTGTACTTCTGACGGGGCGTTCGAGCCCCCTGCGAACCATATGAACCACGTACCAGAAGCAGGAGTACAGACATGTCCATCGCCGTTACCGGAGCCACCGGCCAGCTCGGCCGCCTCGTCGTGGAGGACCTGCTGCGCCGCGGAGTGGCGGCACCCGGCATCATCGCCACCGGGCGGAGCACCGACCGGCTGGCCGATCTGGCCGAGCGCGGCGTCCAGGTGCGGCAGGCCGACTTCAGCGACGCCACCGGCCTCACCGAGGCGTTCAAGGGGGCGCGGAAGGTCCTGCTCGTGTCGACGACCACCGTCGGCGAGCGGTTCGACAACCACACCCGCGCCATCGACGCGGCCGCGCGGGCCGGTGCCGAGCTGATCGCCTACACCAGCACGCTCAACGCGCACACCGCGAGCATGATCCTCGCCGACGCCCATGCGAGGACCGAGCGGTATCTGCGCGACAGCGGGGTGCCCGGGGTCGTCCTGCGCAACGGCTGGTACCTGGAGAACTACACCTCCCAGATCCCGCTCTATCTGCGATCCGGAGTCGTGCCCGGCAGTGCCGGTGCCGGGCGGGTCAGCGCGGCGGCGCGACGCGACTACGCGGAGGCCGCGGCCGCCGTCCTCACCACCGAGGGGCATGCGGGCTCCGTGTACGAGCTGGGCGGGGACACCGCCTTCTCCCTCGCGGAGCTGGCCACCGCGCTGTCCGCCGCCACCGGCCAGCAGGTGGTCTACGGCGATCTCCCCGCCGAGCGGTTCCGCGGTGCGCTGCTCGACGCCGGGCTGCCCGCCGAACTGGCCGAGGTGCTCGCCGACGCGGACCTCGGGCTCGAGCGCGGTGAGCTCTTCACCGACTCCTCGGATCTGAGCCGTCTGATCGGCCGGCCCACGACCACCCTCACCGACGCGCTCACCGGGGCTCTCGGCTCCTGACGGCGGGGCCGCAGCGGCGGCGGTCGCCGGTGCCGCTGTCGGTTCGGTGTGGAGACACGGGCCGTGTCGATGCTTTGATCTGTTCCTCGAACGGACGCGTTCGACCGCCGCGGAACAGAGGTGCGCATGGCAGGCAACGACGGACTGTCCGGGGGAACACCGTCCGGGGAGGCGTCATGAGGCTGTCCACCCGCATCGCGCTCGCGGTCGGCGTGAGCGTGCCGCTGCTGGTACTGGCCTCCGGCTGGCTGCTGCTGCACCTGGTCGGCGACGACCTGCGCACACACCAGAACTCCCAGTTGCGCGCTCGCGCCACGGTCGTCGCCAAGAACGCCAAGGCGTTCCTCGATGTCGCCGGGGCCGACCGCCCGGTCATGGAGCAGACCCGGAAGCGGCGGCTGGTCAACTCCGCGCGGGACGTGGGCATCCGGCTGACCGCGCCCGGGGACACGATCTCCGCCGGACCGCAGCCCGATCCGCTCCCCGCGCTGCCCCGCAACGCCCCGAAGCCGGTCACCGTGACCTCCGATGGCACGGACTGGCTGGTCCTGTCGCTGCGCGTCGGTGCCGCGAAGGAGGGCAGCTCACCGAATCTGTGGCTGTTCTCGCCGGACACCGCCGAGGAGGAGCTGGCGCTGGTGCGCCAGCGGGTCGTGTTCGGGGCGCTGGTGGCCGCGCCCCTGTCCGGGGCCACCACCTGGGCCATCGCGGCCCGGGCGGTCCGGCCGCTGCGGCGGTTGCAGCGGCGCACCAGCGGCCTGGACCCCCGGACCAGCACCGTGCGCCTGGAGCACACACCGACCCGGATCGGTGAGGTCGACGACCTGGCGTACACGCTGCAAACCGTGCTCGACCGCTACGACGAGCAGGTCCAACGCACCGGGGAGGCGCTGGCCACCGCCCGTGCGTTCGCCGCGACCGCGTCCCACGAGCTGCGCACCCCGCTGATGAGCATGCGCACCAACATCGACATCCTCGCCGACCACCCCGACCTGGACCCCGTGGACCGCGCGGAAGTGCTCGACGACCTGGGCCGCGAACACACCCGGCTGCTGGGGCTGCTGGTGATGCTCAGGGCGCTCGCGCAGGGCGACCTGGTCGAGGCGGACGCGTTCACGTCGCTGGACCTCACTGAGGTGCTGGACGCGTCCGTCTCCGACCTGCGGCGCACCCATCCGGACGCCGAGGTGTCGGTGCGCACCACCCCGGGGCTGCTGGTGCACGGCTGGGAGGAGGGGCTGCGCTCGGCGGTGGACAACCTGCTGACCAACGCCTGGACCCATGGCCGCGCCACCGACGGCACGGCCCATGTCGAGGTGACCCTGCGCCACTCCGGTGACCCACGGCAGCCGCTCGCGGTACTCACCGTGGACGACCACGGCCCCGGCATTCCACCCGAGCGCCGCGAGGAGGTCTTCCAGCGCTTCCGGCGCGGCCCGGACAGCCCCGGCTCCGGTCTCGGCCTGACCCTGGTCGCCCAGCAGATCACCCTGCACCGGGGCCGGATCACCGTACTGGACCGGCCCGACGGGCGCCCCGGCACCCGCTTCGAGGTGCGGCTGCCGGTCACCGGCGTACGGGACGTGGAGAGCACCCTGCCGCTGATGCGCCGGGACTGGCTCACCGGCCGCCACGCGCTGCCCCGCTGACGTCCAGTGCGGTTCGGGTGCGCCCCGAAGGGGCGCGGGGCCGTGTCGATGTGCGGCTCCGCCGCGCGGGCGCGACCGGCCACGGCGCAGCCGCGGCCGAACGACCGCACCTCGCGGCGCTTCCCGCGGAGCGCTCAGGCGGCGCGGACGGTGGCCATGGCGGTGCTCCAGCTGACGACCTGGTCGAGCAGGGTGTTCACGGCCTCGGCCTGGTGTTCGGCGGGAGTGAACGTGCTGAAGTTCTCGAAGTCGGTGAACAGGGACAGCGCGACCTGTGCGCGCACATCGGCCACCTGGAGCTCGGCCATGACCAGGCGCAGATGCTCGACCGCGCGGGTGCCACCCGCGCTGCCGTAGCCGACGAAGCCGGCGGCCTTGTTGTTCCACTCGGCGTACAGGAAGTCGATGGCGTTCTTCAGGGCGCCGGAGGTGGAGTGGTTGTACTCGGGGGTGATGAACACATAGCCGTCGAAGGAGGCGATCTTCTCCGCCCAGGCCCTGGTGTGCGGCTGTGAGTACTGGCCCAGCGACGGCGGGACCGCCTCGTCCAGGAGGGGGAGCCGGTAGTCGTCGATGTCGACGAGTTCGTACTCCGCGTCGGTGCGCCGCCGGGCGATGTCGAAGACCCACTGGGCGACGGCCGCGCCGTTGCGGCCGGGGCGGGTGCTGCCGAGAATGATGGCGATCTTGAGCATTGCGTAGTCCTTTCCGTTCCGTGGCGCGTTCCCAGAGTCGGGCCCGTAACTCGTCCGGACGGACCGCTGTCCCGCATCGCCCGCCCCCACGCATCCACATCGGCGGGCGACGCGGGGGCGGGAGCGTATTCTCCCGCCCGCCGCACACCCCGCCGCCCGTGGTGATCGGGACTCGTCTGGTGGTTCGGCCGTCCTCGATGCGGCGATCGCGGCGGCAGGCGTCATGAGGGCGGGGTGGCCCGGGTCCGTCAGTCTTCGGCGGGCGTGATGTCCAGCGCCGTGAGGAAGGCGGTCGCCGCCGGTGTGCGGCTGAAGCGGCTCCAGATGACGTACTCGACGCGGGCCGGTGCGTCGGCGACCTCGATGGTGACGACGCCCGCGAGATGAGGCGCGTAGGCGGTGGGAAGCATCGCCACGCCGAGGCCCGGGCCGACGAGCCGGGCGATGAAGTCCGCGCTGGTCACTTCGAAAGCCACGTCACGGGTAAGCCCGGCGGCCTCGAAGGCCAGGTCGGACTGGGCGCGTCCGGCGGTCCCGGCCGGGAGGTCCACGAACACCTCGGAGGAGAGCCTGCGCAGATCGACCTGTGACTCCTCGGCGAGGGGATGGTCCGGTGCGACCACGGCGACGAGCCGGTCCCGCGCCAGTTCATGGGCGGCGACACCCCGCGGGCGGGCGGTGGTCGGCAGGCCGAGGAACGCCACGTCGAGGGCGCCTTCCCTGACCTGCTCGACGAGCTCGTCGCTGGCGCCCACCCGCAAGCTGATGCGCACACGCGGATACCGCTCGCGGAAGTCGCGCAGCGCGCCCGGGATGTCGACCGCGGTGACGGTGGGGATCAGGCCCACGGCGAGCCGTCCGCGTACCTCCCCGACGGCCGCCGCGACCTCGACGGCCGCGCGCTCGGCGGCGTCCAGGCACTGGCGGGCGGCCGGGAGGAAGGCCGCACCGGCCGGTGTCAGCCGCACCCGGCGGCTGGTGCGCTCGAAGAGTCTCGCACCCAACTCCTTCTCCAGCCGGGCTATTTGGTGGCTGAGGGCGGACTGGACGACCAGACACCGTTCCGCGGCGCGGGTGAAGCTGTTCGTCTCGGCGACGGCGACGACGTACCGCATCTGCTGAAGCTCCATGGATCCATCGTGGATCCAGATCGATGAGGTGACAAACATGTGTTGGACTCATCAATGGCCCCGAGGTGAGACTTCGAGCCATGACACGGCACACCACACACGTGGCTTCCGGCGGGGCCGGCGGTGTCCGCCACGGAAACCTGCCACGCACCGCCCTGACGGCGCTCGCTCCCTCGGTGTGGGGCACGACATATGTCGTCACCACCGAACTTCTCCCCGAGGGACATCCGCTCTTCGCGGGGTTCCTGCGCGCGTTGCCCGCCGGGCTGATCGCGCTGGCCCTCACCCGGACGCTGCCGCGCGGCGCCTGGTGGGGGAAGGCCGCGGCGCTCGGCGTGCTGAACATCGGGCTGTTCCTGCCGCTGCTGTTCATCGCGGCGGAACGCCTGCCGGGTGGCGTGGCCGCCACCCTGGCGGCGGCCCAGCCGCTGGTCGTGGCCGTCCTGGCCGTCACCGTGCTCCATGAGCGCCTTTCGCCGTGGCGCCTCCTGTGGGGTGTGACGGGCGTCGTCGGCGTCGGCCTTGTGGTGATCGGGCCGAACGCGGCGCTCGACACCGTCGGGGTCGTGGCGGGCCTCGCGGGCGCGGTCACGATGGCGCTCGGTGTGACGCTCACCAAGCGCTGGGGGCGCCCCGCCGGGGTCGGGGCCACCGCCTTCGCCGGGTGGCAACTCACCGCGGGCGGGCTCTTCCTGCTGCCCCTCACCTTCCTCGTCGAGGGGGCGCCTCCCGCGATCGACCTGCCCGCCGTCCTCGGGTACCTCTGGCTGGGGCTCGTCGGCGGTCTGCTCACCTACGCCCTGTGGTTCCAGGGCATCACCAGCCTGCCCGTGGCCTCGGTCGCGGTTCTCGCCCTGCTCTCCCCGCTGGTGGCCGCCGTTCTCGGCGCCATCGTGCTCGACCAGACGCTCGGCCCGATCCAGCTCGTGGGATTCGCGCTCTCGCTCGCCGCGATCGTCGCGGGACAGCTCCCGCCGCGTACCCGGCCCCGGACCCGGACCGGCACCGGCACCGGCACCAGCACCAGCACCAGCACCAGCACCCAGATACCCGCGGACGACTCCGTCTCCACCCCCACCCCGGAAGGGACACCCAGATGAAGATCGCCGTTGTCGGAGCCGCCGGCATGGTCGGCTCACGTGTCGTCGACGAAGCCGTGAGCCGGGGCCATGACCTCGTCGCGGTGTTCCGCAAGGAGCCGGCGGTCGCCCCGCGACCCGGGGTGATCGCCGTGCGGGGCGACGCGAACGACTCCGACCACATGAGCCGGCTGTTCGCCGGCACCGACGCGATCGTGGCCGCGACCCGCCCCGCCCCCGGGCACGAGGACACCGCCGTCAGGACCACGAAGGCGCTGCTCACCGCGGCCGAGACGGTCGGGACACGCATCCTCGTCGTGGGCGGCGCCGCGCCCCTGCGGAACCCGGGCCACTCCGACCGGCTCGTCCTGGACAGCCCGGAGTACGTCCCGGAGCCCTTCCGCGCCATCGCCGCCGCCAGCGCCGCGCAACTGGACGTCTGCCGGACCCACTCGGCGGACTGGATCTATCTCAGCCCACCCGCCCTCCTCGAACCCGGGGATCGCACCGGAAAGTACCGGCGCGGCACCACGACCCTCATCACCACGGCCGACGGCGCGTCCCGGGTCTCGGCCGAGGACCTCGCCGTGGCGGTCCTCGACGAACTGGAGAACCCGAGCGAGGACACACACTTCACCGTCGGCTACTAGCTTGATCTTTAACGTCTGGCGTCGAATGGTGCGTCGAACTTGATCACTCGGTTCGGTATCCGGCATACATCGAAGCGGCCTTCGTCTGAACAT
>NZ_BAAAIF010000036.1:0-102235 GCF_039525925.1 Streptomyces javensis
AAAACGCTCGGCTGGGAAACCCCAGCCGAGCGCCTGCATAAACTGCTCGCAGCCTGATCAACACAACCACGTGTTGCGACGACTCCTAGAAACCGCCGTTCCCCTACCCGCCCCTTCCCGCAACTGGGGCTCCGCCCCAGCCCCCGCTCCTCAAACGCCGGAGGGGCTGGAAGGCGGGGCCCTGTCCCAGGCCCTGCTCCTCAGGTGCCGGAGGGGCTGGAAGGCGGGGCTCTGTGCCAGGCCCTGCTCCTCAGGTGCCGGAGGGGCTGGAAGGCGGGGCTCTGTGCCAGGCCCTGCTCCTCAGGTGCCGGAGGGGCTGGAAGGCGGGGCTCTGTGCCAGGCCCTGCTCCTCAGGTGCCGGAGGGGCTGGAAGGCGGGGCTTCGCCCCAGGCCCCGGGGTCCAGGGGTGGGCGGAGCCCTGGCCACGTGGCGGACACCCGTGGGTCCGGTCCCTAGCCGTCGCGCTCCGGGAGCTCCGCGTGCAGGGCCGCGGCCGCCTGCACGAGCGGCAGGGCGAGCAGCGCGCCCGTGCCCTCGCCGACCGTGACCCCGTGGTCGAGCAGCGGGGTGAGGGCGATGCGGTCGAGGGCCTTCTCCTGCCCCGGCTCGCCGCTGGCCTGACCGGCCAGCCACCAGTCCGGGGCGCGGAACGCCACCCGCTGGGCGACCAGCGCGCAGGCCGCCGAGACAACGCCGTCGAGGATCACGGGGGTGCGGCGTACGGCGCTCTGGAGCAGGAAGCCGGTGATCGCGGCGAGGTCGGCACCGCCGACGGTGGCCAGCAACTGGAGCTGATCGCCGAGCACCGGGCGGGCGCGGCGCAGCCCGTCACGGATGGCGGCGCACTTGCGCATCCAGGCGAGGTCGTCGATGGCGGCCCCGCCACGGCCGGTGACCACGGACGCGTCCGTACCGCACAGCGCGGCGATCAGCGTGGCCGCGGCGGTCGTGCCGCCGACGCTGAGGTCACCGAGGACGAGGAGGTCCGTGCCGGAGTCCGCCTCCTCGTCGGCGATGGCCATCCCGGCGCGGAAGGCCCGCTCGGCCTCGTCCAGGGTGAGCGCGTCCTCGAGGTCGATCCGGCCCGACGCCCGGCGTACGCGGTGGCGGGTGACGTCTTCGGGAAGGTCCTCGGGGTCGCAGTCCAGGGCCATGTCGATGACGCGGACGGGCGCGCCGAGACGGGCGGCGAGGACGGCGGCCGGGCTCTCGCCGTCGAGCACGGCGCGGACCAGACGGTGGGCGCTCCTGGCGGGGCGGGCGGAGACACCGAGGTCGGAGACGCCGTGGTCGCCGGCGAAGAGGACCACGCGGGGCTGCTCGATGGGCTTGACCGGCACCCGCTGCTGAGCGGCGGCCAGCCACTCGCCCAGTTCGTCCAGCCGCCCGAGCGCACCCGGCGGCAACGCGAGCCGCTCGCGGCGCTCCTCGGCGTCACGCCGGATGCCCCCGTCGGGGCGCTCGATCAGGTCGACGAAGTCATCGAGATTGAGAGCACTCACCTGGCGAACCCTACCGGGCGCCCCGGGAACCGGTACGGCGTCCGCCCGTTGATCCCCGCGCGGCCCCCGCCCGGGGGTCAACGGGCCGGGCACAGGCCGGGGTCCGCGTCGGCCTACTCGGCTCGGTCGGCCGCGCCGCCGTCTCGCGCCTTCGGCGCAATTGAGCAGCGGGGCAGGAGGTGGGGCGCGGGCCGCGTCGCCGGGCGCCGGGCCGGTGGGGCGCGGGGACCGTGGCGGCTCGGGCCCACGGGGGCTGGGCCCGTTGCCGGACTGCCGGGGTACCCCCTCCGAAAACGTTTGACAAATTAGTTGCGCCAGATCAAGTGTTTTCGAGAGGGGTACCCGGAGGACCCGCCGTCGGGACCACCGGCCCGCAGTCCGGAGGGGCGTCGGCCGTCGAAGCGGGAGGCCGCCACCGGCGCCCAGCCCCACCGGCCCGGCGCCCGGCGGCGGCGCCGCGCCCCCCACCCCCTGCCCCGCTGCTCAACTGCGCCGAAGGCGCGAGACGAAAGCCGCACCCAACCGAGCCGAGCACCCAACCGAGCCGAGCGGCCCCGAGCCGAGCACCCAACCGCGCCGAGTAGCCTCGCGCCGAGCAGCCTCGCGCCCAGTAGCCTCGCGCCCAGTAGCCCCGAGCCGAGTAGCCCCGAGCCGAGCACCCAACCGAGCCGAGTAGCCCCGAGCCGAGCAGCCTCGCGCCCAGTAGCCCCGCGCCGAGCAGCCCCGCGCCGAGCGGCCCCGAGCCCAGGACCCCGCGCCCACCAGCCTCGCACCTAGCACCCCGCAGCCCCCGCACCCAGGACCCCGACGCGCGATCAGCCGCGCAGCGGCAAGGGCTGACCCGCCACCACCAACAGCACCTGCTCACACTCCTCGGCGAACGCCGCGTTCAGACGGCCCAGTTCGTCACGGAAGCGGCGGCCGGAGGCGGTCGCGGGCACGACACCCGAGCCGACCTCGTTGCTCACCGCGACGACCGTACGGGTCGTGGCACGGACCGCCGCGACGAGGGCGGAGACGCGTTCGTGGAGGGCGCGTTCGCCGCCGTGCGCCCACTTCTCGTCGTCCCAGGCGCTCACGGAGTCCATCGCGTCGGTGAGCCACAGCGCCAGGCAGTCGATGAGCAGCGGTGGCCCGTCCTCGGCGAGCAGCGGAGGCAGGTCGCAGGTCTCGGTGGTGCGCCAGGATCCGGGGCGGCGGTCGCGGTGGGCGGCGACGCGGGCGGCCCACTCGGGGTCGCCCTCGCGGGTGCCGCTCGTCGCGACGTACAGGACGTCGGGGAACGCGGCCAGCCGCCGTTCCGCCTCGAGGGACTTGCCGGACCGGGCGCCGCCCAGCACCAGCGTGCGGCGCGGCAGGTCCGGCACCGCGTGGTACTCGCCGACGATCAGCGTCTGCCCGTCCGGCACCGCCCGCGCCCCCGCCGTGGCGAGGCGGCGGTGCAGCTCCCGGCCGGGCGGGGTGGTGTGGTCGAGGTGGACGGCCAGCACATCGGTGGTGGCGCCCACGGCGCCCGAAGCGCGGAGGGCGGCCAGCGCGTCTGGGCGGCCCAGCACGTCGAGCAGCACCATGTCGTACGGCTCGGCCGGGTTCGGGAGCCCGGCGGCGGCCGCGCCCGGCGGGAGGTACAGCAGCCGGGTGCCGTCGGGCCCGGCGACCTCGTAGCCGGTGCCGGGGGTGTCCAGCGCGACCGCCCGCACCCGGTGGCCGCTGATCAGGGACAGGGTGCGGCCGTCCGGCACCCGGCCCGGCGCCGGCAGCCCGGCCGGGAACTCGACGGCCGGCCCCGCGTGCGGATGGGAGAGCAGCACCTGGCGGACGCCCACCAGCGAGTACCCGGCCCGCGCGGCGGCGAAGGCGGCCCCCGGGGTGAGATCGATCAGCAGCGCGCCGTCGATCAGCAGCGAGGTGGCGGCCCGCGCCTCCTCGCCGACGGCGGCGGCACAGGCGGCGCAGGGGCAGCCGTGGCGCGGCAGCCCGTCGGGGGCCCCGGTGCCCAGAAGAGTGAGTTCCACGCCCCGATCGTCTCGCGTCCGTTCCCACGGGTCGCGCGGGGTCACCCCGTACGGAGTGATCAGTCACCTAGGCTGCGGGCAGACATCAGCTGTGGACCGGCGGGTATCACCCGTGGGTCGGCGGGATGGAGGAGGCTGGAATGGCGTGGACATGGCGGTTCGAGAAGTCCGACGGGACGGAGACGAAGCCCGCGGTGCAGCCGGAGGAGTTCCCGACCCAGGGGGACGCGGAGTCGTGGATCGGTGAGGAGTGGCGGGAGCTCCTCGAGGGAGGCGCGGAGCAGGTGACCCTCTTCGAGGACGGGAAGAAGATCTACGGCCCGATGAGCCTGCGCGCCGAATAGCGCCGAATAGACGCCGAATGGGCGAAGGCATGGGGTGGCGGTCCTGACCGCCACCCCACCCGCCGCCCGGCCGCCCGGTTCAGCCGCGCACTCCGCACAGATGCAGCAGCGCCGCCACCGCCCGGTAGGGATCCGTGCGACCGGCCCGCTCCTCGGCCGTCAACAGCCGCTCCCACTCAGGGGAGCCCGGCGGTTCCGCGTCGTCCGGGGCGAGGTCGGTGAAGACCCGCACGCCGTACCAGGCATGCAGCGGCGCGCCGATCGCGGTGAGGGTCTCGGCCAGCTCCTCGCGCCGGTCGGCGCGCACCGGCAGCCCGATCCGGTTGGTGTACGAGGGGGAGTCGAAGGCGGCCAGCGCGGTGTCGAAGTCCCCGGCAAGACCGGGCCGCATCGCCAGCGCGTCACCGTTGCGCACCAACAGCGAGAGCAGACCGCCGGGGGCCAGCACCCGGGCCAGTCCGGCGAGCAGCGGATCGGGTTCGGACACGTACATCAGCACGCCGTGGCACAGCACCACATCGAAGGTGCCCGGCAGGAAGTGTGCCCCGGTCTCCCGGCCGTCGCCCTCGAGCAGCCGCACCCGTCCCCGGATGCCCTCGGGCTCCTCGGCGAGCGCGGCGCGGGCCGCCTCCAGCATGGTGGCGTCGGACTCAAGACCGGTCACCACATGGCCCGCGCGGGCCAGCCGCAGGGCCTGGGTGCCCTGGCCGACGCCCACGTCGAGCATCCGCAGCCGCTGCCCCACCGGGAAGCGTGCGGTGATCTGCTCATCGAGCTGGTGGGCGACCAGTGCCTGCCGGACGGTGTTCCGCAGGCCCCCTAGGTGGCTCAGCCAGCCGGCCGCTCCGCCGGCGAAGCCGGAGGATGGGCCGCTCAGGGCCGCTCCCCGCGCTTGACCTGCGGCTTGGGCAGCCGCAGTCGGCGCATCTGGAGGGTGCGCATCAGTGCGTACGCCACCGCGCCGCGCAGATTCTCGTCGGGGAAGCGCTTGCGCAGCTGCCGCTTGAGCTGGACGCCGAGGACGAGGGAGTTGATCACGATGAGGACGATCACCACCATCCACGCCAGCAGCACATAGCTCTGCATGGCGCCGGCCCGGACCATGCTCAGCACCAGGATGACCACCGCGAGCGGCAGGAAGTACTCGGCGACGGAGAACCGCGAGTCCACGTAGTCGCGGGCGAACCGCCGCACCGGGCCCTTGTCGCGGGCCGGCAGATACCGCTCGTCGCCCCCGGCCAGCGCCTGGCGCTGCCGGGCCAGATCGGCGCGGCGGGCCTCGCGCGCACGCTTCGTGGCGTCCTTACGGTTGGCCGGCGTCTTCGCCAGGCTGCGGCGCTGCGTCTGGGCCTCGCTCCGCTTGGGAGTGGGGCGGCCCTTGGGCGCCTGCGGGTCACGGGTCTGCTGCGGCTGGTCCGCGGTCACCTTGGTGGTAGCGGCCTGCTCATCCTTGGAACGGCTTCGGAACACAAAGCCCAAGGGTACGGGTTGCGGGGTGTGCGCCCCAGCCTCTGGGGGAACGATCAGGCAACGGAGTCCCGTCCTAATCGGGACACAGGGGGCGCACTCCTCCTTGCGCCGGAGGCTCCCACCGTCTGATCGTCCCTGCGGAGGAGCGCGAGCGGGCTCGAACAGTGCGGTAATGGAAGCAGGGCCCGTAGGCTGGGTCTGTTGGAGTGCCGGAGTCACACGTCCGTCAGAAGGGGGCGCGCGAGGCCCATGAGCGGTGTCATGAAGCGTATGGGGATGATCTTCCGCGCGAAGGCCAACAAGGCCCTGGACCGGGCCGAGGACCCGCGCGAAACCCTTGACTACTCGTACCAGAAGCAGCTGGAGCTGCTCCAGAAGGTGCGCCGCGGTGTCGCCGACGTGGCGACCTCGCGCAAGCGCCTGGAGCTTCAGCTCAACCAGTTGCAGGGCCAGTCCACCAAGCTGGAGGACCAGGGCCGCAAGGCGCTCGCGCTCGGCCGGGAGGACCTGGCCCGCGAGGCGCTGTCCCGCCGCGCCGCGTTGCAGCAGCAGGTCACCGACCTGGAGACCCAGCACCAGACGCTCCAGGGCGAGGAGGAGAAGCTGACCCTGGCCGCCCAGCGGCTCCAGGCCAAGGTCGACGCCTTCCGTACGCGCAAGGAGACCATCAAGGCCACCTACACCGCGGCCCAGGCCCAGACCCGCATCGGCGAGGCGTTCTCCGGCATCTCCGAGGAGATGGGCGACGTCGGCATGGCGATCCAGCGTGCCGAGGACAAGACGGCGCAGCTCCAGGCGCGCGCGGGCGCGATCGACGAGCTGCTGGCCTCCGGCGCCCTGGACGACCAGTCCGGTATGGCCAAGGACGACATCGCGGCCGAGCTGGACCGGATCTCCGGCGGTACGGACGTGGAGCTGGAGCTTCAGCGGATGAAGGCGGAGTTGGCCGGCGGCAGCCCGCAGCAGGCGATCGAGGGCGGCAAGACGGACGAGTCGCAGCAGTCCCGGACCCAGCACAAGTTCGACAAGCAGTAGCCCGCGCCCCCGCCTGGGCGAGGTCTCCAAGGAGGTCGTCGTGATCGTACGGATCATGGGGGAGGGCCAGGTGCTGGTGGCCGAGAGCCATCTGCCCGGACTGAACAGGCTGGACGACGAGCTGCTCGCGGAGATCGAGGGCGGCGATCACGAGGGCTTCCGGAGGACCCTGGGCGCGCTGCTGGACGCGGTGCGCTCGGCCGGTGAGCCCCTGCCCGACGACGCGCTCCAGCCGTCCGAGCTGATCCTCCCCGCCGCCGACGCGACCCTCGAGGAAGTCAAGGCGATGCTCAAGGACGACGGCCTCATTCCGGGCTAGTGCGGCGCGCTCCCGGATCCACACTCCAGCACAGGTCGTACCTCCCCGCACCGGTCGGGTACGGGCCGCCCACGAAGCCGGGCGGCCCGCCGCGGCCCTTACCGTTGGATTCCGTGACTCCCCTCGCCGTCGGGCCGGGCCTGGCCCGTCCGCACCGCTGGCTGTGCGCCCACCCCCGTGCCCTGGACACCCTGGTGGCGCTGGCGGTCCTCGCGCTGATCCTGATCGGCGCGGTGGCCGGTCCGCGCATGCGCCACCAGTCGCTGGGCGCCCTCTTCGTGCTGCTGGCCGTGCTCGCGGCCGCCTCGCTGGTGGTCCGCCGCGATCTGCCCCGCGGGGTGCTCGCCTTCAACGTCGCCCTCACCCTCACCGAGCTCGTCACCAATGACGTGGGCCCGCCACGCACCTCGATCGTGTTCGGGGTGGTGGTGGCGCTCTACACCGTGGCGGCCCGCACCGACCGCCCCACCACCTGGCGGGTCGGCGCCGCCACGGCCGTACTGCTCACCGGCGCCGCGATGCTCTTCGCGCTCAACCCCTGGTACTCACAGGAGAACTGGGGCCTGTTCGCCTGGACCGGGCTGGCCGCGGCCGCCGGTGACGCGGTGCGCAGTCGGCGCGCCTATATCGCCGCCATCGAGGAGCGGGCGGTCCGCGCCGAGCGCACCCGTGAGGAGGAGGCGCGCCGCCGGGTCGCCGAGGAGCGGCTGCGGATCGCCCGTGAGCTGCACGATGTCGTGGCGCATCACATCGCGCTGGTCAACGTCCAGGCCGGGGTCGCGTCCCATGTCATGGACAACCGCCCGGACCAGGCCAAGGAGGCGCTCGCGCACGTACGGCAGGCGAGCCGCTCGGCGCTGGAGGAGCTGCGGGCCACGGTCGGCCTGCTGCGGCAGTACGGCGACCCCGCCGCCCCCACCGAACCGGCCCCCGGCATCGCCGTGCTGGACCAGCTCGTGGACGGCTTCGTACGGGCCGGGATGCGGGTCCGGGTGCGGGCGGAACCGCCGGAGAAGCTGGGCCCGCTGCCGGGTTCGGTGGACCTCACGGCCTACCGGGTCGTCCAGGAGGCGCTGACCAATGTGCACAAGCACGCCGGGCCCGGGGCCACGGCCGAGATCCGTATCGCCAGGGTCGCGGACGAGCTGGAGGTCACGATCGAGGACGACGGGGCGGGGGCGCGGACCGAGGGTCCCGAGGAGGCGCCGGACGGCGCGGGCGGATCCGGGGCACCCGGGGCGGACGGTACGTCGACCGGTGGCGGCGGACACGGCCTGCTGGGGATGCGCGAGCGGGTGACCGCGCTGCGCGGCAGTTGCGAGGCGGGACCCCTGCCCGAGGGCGGTTTCCGGGTGCGGGTGAGACTTCCTATGCAGCCGCGTAGGGGAGGGGACTCATGACGATCAAGGTGCTGCTGGCGGACGATCAGGCGCTGCTGCGCAGCGCGTTCCGCGTCCTGGTGGCCTCCGAGCCGGACATGGAGGTGGTGGGCGAGGCGTCCGACGGGGCGGAGGCGGTGGAGATCGCCCGGGCCCGGGGCGCCGACGTCGTCCTGATGGACATCCGGATGCCCGGTACGGACGGGCTGGCCGCCACTCGCATGATCACCGAAGATCCGCAGCTCAAGGACGTACGGGTGGTCATGCTGACGACCTTCGAGGTGGACGAGTACGTGGTGGACTCGCTGCGGGCGGGGGCCAGCGGCTTCCTCGGCAAGGGCGCCGAACCCGATGAGCTGCTCGCGGCGATCCGTATCGCGGCGGCGGGCGAGGCGCTGCTGTCCCCGGCCGCGACCAAGGGGCTGATCGCCCGCTTTCTGGCCCAGGGCGACGGAAGCGGCGGCGAGGACGCCTATGACTCCTCACGGCTGGACGCCCTGACCGTGCGCGAGCGGGAGGTCCTGGTCCAGGTGGGCGGCGGGCTGTCCAACGACGAGATCGCCGCCCGGCTGGAGGTCAGCCCGCTCACGGTCAAGACGCATGTCAACCGCGCGATGGCCAAGCTGAGCGCCCGCGACCGCGCCCAGCTGGTGGTGATCGCCTACGAGACGGGGCTGGTCCGCGCGGGCGCGTAGCGGGCGTCCGGCGGACCTTTCCCCTCCCCGCCCCTTCCCAAAACCGAGCCTCCGCCCCAGCCCCCGGGCCGGGGCGGAGCCCCAGTTGTGGGAAGGGGCGGGGAGGGGAGACAACGCCGCCTACGGCAGCGCCAGCATCCGCTCCAGCGCCACCTTGGCGAAGTGCTCGGTCTCCTCGTCGACCTGGATGCGGTTGACCACCTTGCCGGCTACCAGCGACTCCAGCGCCCACACCAGATGCGGCAGATCGATCCGGTTCATGGTCGAGCAGAAGCAGACCGTCTTGTCGAGGAAGACGATCTCCTTGCCCTGGTCGGCGAAACGATTGGCCAGGCGCCGTACGAGGTTCAGCTCGGTGCCGATCGCCCACTTCGAACCGGCCGGGGCGGCCTCCAGGGCCTTGATGATGTACTCGGTCGAGCCCACGTAGTCCGCCGCCGCCACGACCTCGTGCTTGCACTCGGGGTGCACCAGCACGTTCACACCCGGTATGCGCTCGCGCACATCGTTGACCGAGTCCAGCGAGAAGCGGCCGTGCACCGAGCAGTGTCCGCGCCACAGGATCATCGTGGCGGCGCGCAGCTCCTCGGGGGTGAGCCCGCCGTTCGGCTTGTGCGGGTTGTAGACGACGCAGTCCTCCAGCGACATGCCCATGTCGCGGACCGCCGTATTGCGCCCCAGGTGCTGATCGGGCAGGAACAGCACCTTCTGGCCCTGCTGGAACGCCCACTCCAGCGCCCGCTGGGCATTGGAGGAGGTGCAGATCGTGCCGCCGTGGCGACCGGTGAACGCCTTGATGTCGGCGGAGGAGTTCATATACGAGACGGGCACCGTCACATCCGCCACACCGGCCTCGGTGAGCACCTCCCAGCACTCGGCGACCTGCTCGGCCGTGGCCATGTCGGCCATCGAGCAGCCGGCCGCCAGATCGGGGAGGACGACCTGCTGGGCGTCGGTGGTGAGGATGTCGGCGGACTCGGCCATGAAGTGCACACCGCAGAAGACGATGTACTCGGCGTCCGGCCGCGCGGCCGCGTCCCGGGCGAGCTTGAAGGAGTCTCCGGTGACATCAGCGAACTCGATGACCTCGTCGCGCTGGTAGTGGTGGCCGAGCACGAAGACCTTGTCCCCGAGCTTCTCCTTGGCCGCGCGGGCGCGGGCCACCAGATCCGGGTCGGAGGGCGCCGGGAGGTCTCCCGGGCACTCCACACCGCGCTCGCTCCGGGGGTCGGCCTCCCGGCCGAGAAGCAGCAGAGCGAGCGGGGTCGGCTGCACGTCGAGGGGTTGGGCGGTGGTCACGTCACGCACCCTTCTTTCTTCGCTGGGAACCCTAATCGTCAGAATGACGCTATCTATCATAGCTGCTTCACGTCACGTTGACGAGAGGCATTGTGTCGATGTGACGCATTCCGGTGTGTCCGCCCGTATGCGAGCATGAAGGGCAGTAGGAGATAGGCGCTTGGGCCCGGAATGAATCCGGGACGCCGTTGGTTTGTGCCAACGGCAAGCAGTCCGTACGACCCGGGAGAGAAGCAGATGACCGTTCAGGACGAGACCACCGCGAGCGAGGGCATCATCCTGTCCGACGCCGCCGCGTCGAAGGTCAAGAGCCTGCTGGAGCAGGAGGGCCGCGACGACCTCGCGCTGCGCGTCGCCGTCCAGCCCGGCGGCTGCTCCGGCCTGCGCTACCAGCTCTTCTTCGACGAGCGCTCGCTCGACGGCGACGTCGTCAAGGACTTCGGCGGCGTGAAGGTCGTGACCGACCGCATGAGCGCCCCGTACCTGGGCGGTGCCTCGATCGACTTCGTCGACACCATCGAGAAGCAGGGCTTCACCATCGACAACCCGAACGCCACGGGCTCCTGCGCCTGCGGCGACTCCTTCAGCTGAGCCCCCGGGCGCGGCGGAGTAAACAGCACGACGGAAGGGGGCGGGCCCGATGGGCCCGCCCCCTTCCGGCCGTCCTGAGCCGTTCGCTCACTTCCGCAGTGGCACCGTCTCACCCGTGGACCCGTCCACGACCTTCCGGCCGTCCAGCGGCTCCTTCAGTGTCACCTTCCGCTCCAGCTGCTTGGCGATGAGGATGCAGGCCCGCCCCGGATGCTTCGGCTCGCTCTTGAGGTCCAGCGTCACCTTGTCGGAGGTCTCCTTCGCGGAGACCGAGTAGGTGTTGCAGACCCCGCCCCAGAAGCGCAGCGTCAGGGTCTTGCCGTCCACGCTGTACGAGGTGAGGTGATCCGGCTTGGAGGTGCTGTCCCCCTTGCCCGGTGAGGGGGAGTGGCCCGGCTCCTTCGCCTTCTTGATGAACTCCGGCTTCACCGCGGGGTAGGGGAGGGTGACCGCCACCCGGTTGGTCCCGGTCGGCTTGGTCTCGAAGATCCACGACGGCACCAGCGCCCGCCGGCCGTCCACCATGTGCGAGGCGAGGCCGAACGTCACCTTGCGCACGCTCACCTTGCCCGAGGGGCCGTCGCTCCTGCCCGACGTCGAGTTCAGCCGCTGGAGCGCCTGCTCCGCGCTGAGCACCGGATAGCTGTCGTCCTCCTTGGGCTTCGACAGCGTCCCGCTGCCGCCGACCAGCTGGCCGTCGGCCCCGACCTGGAGATTGGTGCCCCAGCCGTAGGTGGGCAGATCACCCACCTTGGGGTCCGCGTTCACCATCCGCACGGCGCCGTAGAGGCCGCTCGCGTCCAGCTCGGCGTCCGACAGTCCGAGCGCCTTGAGCACCGGCTCGGCGGCGCTCTGGGCCTTCTCCTCGGAGACGGCCTTGTCGCGGCCCTCGGCGGCGCCGTTGTCACCGCGCTTGTCGCCGTCGCGGTAGGTGGGGCAGCTCTTGTCGACCTTGGCCGCCCCGTCGCCCTTGTCGGTCCGGGTGCTCTGGGGCGCCTTCTTCCCGTCCGGGTGGACGCAGGAGGTGTCGCCCGGCGCCCCGTAGCGGGAGTACGACCAGCTGCCCGGCCCGGTCCGGCTCACCCGCAGCGTCGGGCCGCTCGCGTCCGGGGTGCCGCCCACCTTCCAGTACCCGTGGTCGGCACGGGGGCTGCCGGAGACGTCCAGGGCCTTCGCCAGCCGCGCCACATCGGCCTTGGTGACCTTCGGGCCGGTCAGATACACCGGGGCCTTGTCGGGCCCGTCCGGCAGCTTGCCCGTCACCACATAGCGGCCGCCGTGCGGGTCGGGCTCACCGGGCGCGATGCCCTCGTTCCCGTCCCGCTCTCCGCCCGGGAAGGCGTAGGCGTCCAGTGCGAGGGGTTTCGGCGATCCGTTCTCGCCCGACGCGCCCGGACCCCGGGTGCCGCCGTCCGCCGCGGTGGAGGCCCAGTAGGCGCCACCACCACCGGCGACCAGCACCGCTGCCGCCACCGAAACGACGGCCAGCGGCGAGCGCCGACGCGGACGGGAAGTGTCGTCGTCGGGGGTCTGCGGGGTGTCGGTGTCCTCGGTGCTCACCGTTTCGCTCCTTCGGCTCCGCTCACGTTCTACGGTCCCATCCCTCGCGAGGAGATGCCGATGAGACGGCGCCGGGGCGCGGCCGGTTCCTTCAATCGCCGTAATCGGACATGCCGGCCAGCAGATCGGCCGATGTGGCGGGCACCGTGATACCCCGGATCCGGGAGGCGGCGACCGGGGAAACGGGCCTGGTGGGAGCGGCCGCTACGGTGACCGTCCAGTGCGGCGCCATCCGTGCGCCGTCGCCGCGCAGCTCCTCCAGATATTCGGGCTCGATGGCCCCGGTGGCGGGAAACGCGGGGGTGAGGTGCTGGGGCATGATGCCTCCCGGTCCTTGGGTATCGCCGACGCGTCCCCCGTATCCACGCACCGTATTCAGCGGGTGTCGGTGAAAAAAGGCCTACTATTGGGTAGTTTCTTCCGTTCGTATGGACCGGGCCGAGCAGATAGCGTGAAGCGTCCGATCTCTCCGCCCCGCAGGAGCGACTCAGTGCGTATCGCCGTAACCGGCTCCATCGCCACCGACCATCTGATGTCCTTCCCCGGCCGTTTCGCCGATCAGCTGGTCGCCGATCAGCTGCATACGGTCTCCCTCTCCTTCCTGGTCGACACCCTCGATGTCCGCCGCGGCGGAGTCGGCCCCAACATCTGTTTCGGCATGGGCGTGCTCGGCCTGCGCCCGATCCTGGTCGGCGCGGCCGGCGAGGACTTCGCCGACTACCGCGCCTGGCTGGACCGGCACGGTGTGGACACCGCGTCCGTGCGGATCTCCGAGGTCCAGCACACCGCGCGCTTCGTGTGCACCACCGACGCCGACCACAACCAGATCGCGTCCTTCTACACCGGCGCCATGAGCGAGGCCCGCCAGATCGAGCTCCAGCCGGTCGCGGAGCGCGTCGGCGGCCTCGACCTGGTGCTGATCAGCGCGGACGACCCGGAGGCCATGGTCCGCCACACCGAGGAGTGCCGCTCGCGCGGCATCCCCTTCGCCGCCGACCCCTCCCAGCAGCTCGCCCGCATGGAAGGGGAGGACATCCGGCTGCTGATCGGCGGCGCGGAGTACCTCTTCACCAATGAGTACGAGGCCGCGCTGATCGAGACCAAGACCGGCTGGACCGCGGACCAGATCCTCGCCAAGGTCGGCACCCGCGTCACCACGCTCGGCGCGCAGGGCGTGCGGATCGACCGCGAGGGCGAGGAGCCCGTGGTCGTCGGCTGCCCGGAGGAGGAGCAGAAGGCCGACCCGACCGGCGTCGGCGACGCCTTCCGCGCGGGCTTCCTCTCCGGTCTGTCCTGGAACCTCTCGCTGGAGCGGGCCGCCCAGGTGGGCTGCATGCTGGCGACGCTGGTCATCGAGACGGTCGGCACCCAGGAGTACGAGCTGCGCCGCGGCCACTTCATGGAGCGCCTCGCCAAGGCGTACGGCCATGACGCGGCGGGCGAGATCGCGGCCCACCTCCCCTGAACCCGTGGGACGCCCAGGGGGCCATCGCCCCCTGGGTCCCGCCGCCCCTGGGCCCCGCCGGTCTCCCGGCGGAGCGGCGGAAGACGGCCGCGGTCCGGTGGCGCCCTGAAGGGGCGCGGGGAACTGCGCGACCAGCCACGGCGGCGCCGCAGACGATCGACATCCGCCGGACACCCCTAGGCGCGGCGGCGCACCCGGTACGCCACTCCCCGGTCGGCCGGGCGCTCGCCCTCGTAGGTCTGGCCGCGCATCTCGCACCAGGCCGGGATGTCCAGCCGGGCCGCCTCGTCGTCGGCCAGGACCGTGACCACCCCGCCCACCGGTACCTCGCCGATCACCTTGGCCAGCTCGATCACCGGGATCGGGCACCGCTTGCCCAGCGAGTCGACCACCAGCTCGGGCTCGGGTTCCGGCTCGGGGGCCGGGTCGGCGGCTTCGACCGGTTCGGCCGGCTTCGGGGCGCCCAGGCGCTCCCGTACGCCCGCCACCACCCCCGGCAGCGCCTCCAGGAACCGGTCCACGTCCGCCTCGGCCGTACCGCGCGGGAGTGAGACCCGCACATTGCCCTCGGACAGCACCCCCATGGCCCGCAGCACATGGCTCGGGGTCAGCGTGGAGGAGGTGCAGGAGGAGCCGGAGGAGACCGAGAACTCCGCGCGGTCCAGCTCGTGGAGGAGCGCCTCTCCGTCGACATAGAGACAGGAGAAGGTCACCAGATGCGGCAGTCGCCGCTCCGGGTCGCCGACCACCTCGACGTCCGGCACCAGCTCCGGCACCCGCGTCCGGATCCGCTCCACCAGTCCCCGCAGCCGCTCCGCCTCGGCGGCGGTCTCCGCTGCCTCGGCCCGGACGGCCCGCAGCGAGGCGGCCGCGGCGACGATGGCGGGGAGGTTCTCGAACCCGGGCGAGCGGCCCGACTCCCGTTCATCGGCGGGCTGAACCGTACGGAAGCGCACCCCCTTGCGCACCGCGAGCAGTCCCACCCCGGCAGGACCGCCCCATTTATGGGCGCTTGCGGTCAGAAGCGACCAATTGCCCTCCACGGGGCCCCAGCCGAGCGACTGCGCCGCGTCCACCAGCAGCGGTACGTCCGCCGCCGCGCACTCCTCGGCGGCCTCGGCCACCGGCTGCACCGTGCCGACCTCATGGTTGGCGGACTGTAGACAGGCCAGCGCCACCCCGCCCGGGGCCTCCCGCAGGGCCGCCGCGTACGCACCCGGCGCGATTCGTCCCGTACGGTCCACCGGGACCTCGGCGACCGTGCCGCCGTCCGCCTCGTGCGCGGCCGCCGCGTGCAGCACCGAGGAGTGCTCCACGGCGGAGACGATCAGATGGCGACCGGCGCGCCGCCGCCCCGCGAGCGCCCCCGCGACGCCGTCGTGCACCGCGCGGGTCCCCGAAGGGGTGAAGACGAGCTCGTCCGGGCGGCACCCCACGGCCTCGGCGGCCGCCTCCCGCGCCGCGTCCAGCAGCAGCCGGGCCCGCCGCCCCTCCCGGTACAGTCGCGACGGGTCGGCCCACCCCTCGTCGAGTGCGGCGAGGAGCGCCTGCCGGGCGACGGGGTGCAGAGGGGCGGATGAGGCCGCGTCGAAGTAGGGCACGTAAGGAACGCTAAGCGTTCCGGGGGGAGTGGCGCGAGGTGCGGTCGTTCGTCCTCGGCTGCGTCGTGGCTGGTCGCCCACGCGGCGGAGCCGCATATCGACACAGCCGCGGCGGAGCCGCACGTCGACACGGCCCCGCGCCCCTTCGGGGCGCAACCGAACCGCACCGGGACCGGAGCCGGGATCGCACCGCCTCCGGAACCAGGGTCGCACCCGCCCGGAGCCGGGGTCGGACCGGGGGCGGACCGGAGCCGGAGCCGGGGTCGGACCGAGGCCGGAACCCCGGCCGGACCGCCGCCGGAACCCGGGTCGCGCCCGGCCGGAAAAGCCCGCCGGAGCCCGGGATTCCACCCCTTCGAGGAGCGCCCCGGCGCGTTGGGCACCCTCCCCGCGCGACCCCAAATGGCGTCCAGTAGGGTTTGGTCCGCATAAACATCCAAACCCCTGCCCGCACCGGGCCGGCGACCGACCAGACAGACGGCCGCGGCCGACCGCGCGGGCGAGACTCTCGGGAAGGCGCTACGTGAGTCCCAACGGCTCCGACCGCTCGTCGCGGCGCCCGGTGCGGCGGAAGCTGCTGCAGGCGCTGGCCGCGGGCTTGGTCCTGGCGACCGCCACCGGTTGCACATCCAAGGACTTCCCCCGCCTCGGAATGCCTACCCCCGTCACGGAGGAGGCGCCGCGGATCCTCTCCCTGTGGCAGGGCTCGTGGGCGGCGGCGCTCGCCACGGGCGTCCTGGTCTGGGGCCTGATCATCTGGGCGGTCATCTTCCACCGCCGCAGCAGGACCAAGATCGAGGTTCCCGCGCAGACCCGGTACAACATGCCGATCGAGGCGCTGTACACCGTGGTCCCGATCATCATCGTCTCGGTGTTGTTCTACTTCACCGCGCGCGATGAGAACGCGCTCCTCAAGACCTCCAAGAAGCCCGACCACGTGGTCAACGTGGTGGGCTACCAGTGGAGCTGGGGCTTCAACTACATGGAGAACGTGGACGGTTCCACCGCCACGCCCAAGCAGGAAGCCAAGGAGATCTCCGCGATCCCCAAGCGCATGCTGAAGGCGGTCCCCAAGGGCGCCGAGGGCGTCTACGAGGCGGGTACCCCCGGTGAGCGGAACCCGCAGACCGGCAACCCGGGCCCGACCCTGTGGCTGCCGAAGGGCGAGTCGGTCCAGTTCATCCTGACGTCCCGCGATGTCATCCACTCGTTCTGGGTGGTCCCCTTCCTGATGAAGATGGACGTCATCCCGGGTCACACCAACCGCTTCGAGGTCACTCCGAACCGCGAGGGCACCTTCAAGGGCAAGTGCGCCGAGCTGTGCGGCGTCGACCACTCCCGGATGCTCTTCAACGTCAAGGTCGTGTCGCCGGAGCGTTACCAGCAGCACCTCAAGGAGCTGGCGAAGAAGGGCCAGACCGGCTACATCCCGGCGGGCATTGAGCAGACGGACGCCGCCAAGAACGCGGAGACCAGGACATCGTGAGCATCCTCAACGAACCCCAGGGTGCCGGCACCGCCGCCTCGCAAGAGCGGCAAGCGCCGGTACGTCGGAAGCAGCCGGGCAATGTCGTCGTCAAGTGGCTGACCACCACGGACCACAAGACGATCGGCACGCTCTACCTCGTCACGTCGTTCGCGTTCTTCTGCATCGGCGGCCTGATGGCGCTCTTCATGCGCGCCGAGCTGGCCCGTCCGGGTACGCAGATCATGTCGAACGAGCAGTTCAACCAGGCGTTCACCATGCATGGCACGATCATGCTGCTGATGTTCGCCACCCCGCTGTTCGCGGGCTTCACGAACTGGATCATGCCGCTCCAGATCGGTGCGCCCGATGTGGCGTTCCCGCGGCTGAACATGTTCGCGTACTGGCTGTACCTCTTCGGCTCGCTGATCGCGGTGGGCGGGTTCCTGACCCCGCAGGGCGCGGCCGACTTCGGCTGGTTCGCCTACTCCCCGCTGTCGGACGCGGTCCGTTCGCCGGGTATCGGCGCGGACATGTGGATCATGGGTCTGGCCCTCTCCGGCTTCGGCACGATCCTCGGTGCGGTCAACTTCATCACCACGATCATCTGCATGCGCGCTCCGGGCATGACGATGTTCCGGATGCCGATCTTCACCTGGAACGTGCTGCTGACCGCGGTGCTGGTCCTGCTCGCCTTCCCGGTGCTGGCCGCCGCGCTGTTCGCCCTGGAGGCGGACCGTAAATTCGGGGCGCATGTCTTCGACGCGGCCAATGGCGGAGCGTTGCTCTGGCAACACCTCTTCTGGTTCTTCGGCCATCCAGAGGTGTACATCATCGCGCTGCCGTTCTTCGGCATCATCTCCGAGGTCATTCCGGTCTTCTCCCGGAAGCCGATGTTCGGTTACATCTCCCTGATCGCCGCGACCATTTCGATCGCCGGTCTCTCGGTGACGGTGTGGGCCCACCACATGTATGTCACCGGCGGAGTGCTCCTGCCGTTCTTCTCGTTCATGACGTTCCTCATCGCGGTGCCGACCGGTATCAAGTTCTTCAACTGGATCGGCACGATGTGGAAGGGGTCGCTGAGCTTCGAGACCCCGATGCTCTGGGCGATCGGCTTCCTGATCACCTTCACCTTCGGTGGTCTGACCGGTGTGATCCTGGCGTCGCCGCCGATGGACTTCCACGTCTCCGACTCGTACTTCGTGGTGGCCCACTTCCACTACGTGGTCTTCGGCACCGTGGTCTTCGCGATGTTCGCCGGATTCCACTTCTGGTGGCCCAAGTTCACCGGCAAGATGCTGGACGAGCGGCTCGGCAAGATCACCTTCTGGACGCTGTTCGTGGGCTTCCACGGCACGTTCCTGGTGCAGCACTGGCTGGGCGCCGAGGGCATGCCCCGCCGGTACGCCGACTACCTGGCGGCCGACGGCATCACCACGCTGAACACCATCTCGACCATCAGCTCCTTCCTGCTGGGCCTGTCGATCCTGCCGTTCCTCTACAACGTCTGGAAGACCGCCAAGTACGGCAAGAAGGTCGAGGTCGACGACCCCTGGGGCTACGGCCGTTCGCTGGAGTGGGCGACCTCCTGCCCGCCCCCGCGGCACAACTTCCTCACCCTGCCGCGGATCCGCTCCGAATCCCCGGCGTTCGACCTGCACCACCCGGAGATCGCGGCGCTCGACCAGCTCGAGAACCACGGTGCGCCTGACGATGACAAGGCCCTCGCGGGTGGTAAGGAGGCCGGCAAGTGAAGGTCCAAGGCCGGATGTTCATCTGGCTGGCCGTCTTCATCCTCGTCATGGCGATCGTCTATGGCGTGTGGTCGAAGGAGCCGGCCGGCACCACGGCGCTCTTCCTGGCCTTCGGGCTGAGCATCATGATCGGCTACTACCTGGCCTTCACGGCCCGCCGGGTGGATGTCGGTGCGCAGGACAACAAGGACGCGGATGTCGCGGACGACGCCGGCGAGCTGGGATTCTTCTCCCCGCACAGCTGGCAGCCGCTCTCCCTCGGCGTCGGCGGCGCCATGGCGTTCCTGGGCGTGATCTTCGGCTGGTGGCTGCTCTTCTTCTCGGCCCCGGTCATCATGGTCGGTCTCTTCGGCTGGGTCTTCGAGTACTACCGCGGCGAGAACGCCAACCAGTAGCCCTGACCGGCTGATACGAGCGGGGCCCGGACACCTCCCCAGGTATCCGGGCCCCGCTCGGCGTTACGGGCCCGGACCGCCCCGCCCGGCCCGTCCAGGCCCCACCGGGCGCCGCCGGTTCACTCCGGTGCCTCACTCCGCGCGCCGTTCCCGGACCCCGTTCTTACGTTGGCTCCATGAGCCACACACCTCGATCACTCAGAAGCCGGGCGGTGCTGACCTGCGCCCTGCTGGTGGCGCCGCTGATAGCGGGTCTGAGCGGATGCGGGGGATCCCCCGACCCCCTGTCCGCCAAGCCGTACGACGCCGCCGATCAGATCTCGTTCAGCGGTGACGGCGACGGCCGTAAGGCCAATCCGGACAAGCCGCTCGAAGTGACGGCCAAGGACGACGACAGCCGGATCACCGATGTCACGGCCACCGACGCCGCGGGCCGCTACGTCCGGGGTGAGCTGACCGACGACGGCAGGCGCTGGCGCAGCACGGTGCCGCTGGCCGCGGGTGCCCACTACACGCTGAAGGTGTCCACGGAGGATTCCAACGGCGCTCCGGGCCGCCGTACGGTCGACTTCACCACCAGCTCCGCCCACCGGCTGCTGAAGGTCACCTTCGGCCCCAAGGCGGGGGAGTACGGGGTGGGGCAGCCCATCACGGCCAAGCTGAGCCGGCCCGTCAAGGACCCCTCGGCCCGCGCCGTGATCGAGCGCGCCCTGAAGGTGGACGCACGGCCCGCGGTGGAGGGCGTCTGGCACTGGGTGGACAGCCGGAACCTGCACTACCGCCCGCAGGAGTACTGGCCCGCCCACGCCACCATCACGGTGCACTCCAACCTCAAGGGCATCCGGATCGGCGGCGGGCTCTACGGCGGCGAGGCCAAGTCGCTGCGGCTGACCACCGGCGACCGCCTCGAGGCCCTCACCGACTCCGGAACCCACCAGATGACGGTGAAGCGCAATGGAGTGCCGATCCGGACCATCCCGATCACCACCGGTATGCCCGGATTCGACACCCGGAACGGCATCAAGGTCATCCTGGCCAAGGAATCCGCCGTACGGATGACGGGCGCCAGCATCGGGCTCGGCGCGGGCTCCTACGACCTGATGGTCTACTGGGCCGCCCGGGTCACCAAGAGCGGTGAATACGTCCATGCCGCGCCCTGGTCCACCGGTTCGCAGGGCTACGCCAACGTCAGCCACGGCTGCACGGGCATGAGCACCGCGAACGCCCAGTGGTTCTTCAACACCGTGCGCCTCGGGGACATCGTCCAGGTGGTGCACAGCAACGGAGAGGACATGGCGACGTTCGACAACGGCTACGGCGACTGGAACATGGCCTGGGCGGACTGGCGCAAGGGCAGCGCCGTCGCCTCCGGCCAGTCCGACGCCACCCCCGCCGACTCCGCCCGGCTCCGCCCCCAGGCCTGAGCGGGCGGTGCGGACGGTGCGGACGGTGAGGTCAGGCGCCCACGGCGAGCCGCTTGCGGAGCAGCCCGGCCAGCGCGTCCGCCAGGGCCACCGGGTCCACCGGATGCGTGACCGCGGCCTCCGCGCGGCTCCAGGTGGCCAGCCAGGCGTCCTGCGGGCGGCCGATGAGCAGCAGCACCGGCGGGCACTGGAAGATCTCGTCCTTGATCTGCCGGCAGACGCCCATCCCGCCCGCGGGCGCCGACTCGCCGTCCAGCACACAGGCGTCGATGCCGCCCTCCTCCAGCGCCGTGAGAACGGCCGGGAGGGTGGCACACTCCAGGAACTCCACCGGGGGCACATCGGCGGCGGGCCGGCGCCCGGCCGCCAGGCGCACCTGCTCGCGGGTGCTCACGTCATCGCTGTAGACCAGCACCGTTGCGGTGGGCCGCATCCTGACCTCCGGACGAAGTAAGTGATCTGCCGGGCTCCTGAGGCGGATGCTACTCCCGTACAGCCGTCCGGAGGAGGGGGCGTACGGATCTCTCCCTCCTTCGAGGGACTGTCCGGAACAGCCCCGACGAGCAGGCTCGATGTCCTTGACGCGGCCCTTGACACTCCGAACGGGACCCCCGGGAGTGAGCGCTGGATAAGCGACCGACATAATGTCGGTCGTGGCGACAGCAACAGCAGTAGAAACCGGGCACGCGCACCCGTCGGTCAACCGGCCGAACCTCACCAGCGTCGGAACCATCATCTGGCTGAGTTCCGAGCTGATGTTCTTCGCGGCCCTCTTCGCGATGTACTTCACCCTGCGATCGGTGACCGGAGCCGAGCACTGGAAGGAAATGGCGTCCTCGCTGAACTTCCCGTTCTCGGCGACGAACACCACGATCCTGGTGCTCTCCTCCCTCACCTGCCAGCTCGGCGTCTTCGCCGCCGAGCGCGGCGACGTGAAGAAGCTGCGCTCCTGGTTCGTGATCACCTTCATCATGGGCGCGATCTTCATCGGCGGTCAGATCTTCGAATACACCGAGCTGGTCAAGAAGGACGGGCTTTCGCTCTCCTCCGACCCCTACGGCTCGGTGTTCTACCTGACCACCGGCTTCCACGGCATGCATGTGACGGGCGGCCTGATCGCCTTCCTGCTTGTCCTGGGCAGGACGTACGCGGCCAAGAGGTTCACCCACCAGCAGGCGACGGCGGCCATCGTCGTGTCCTATTACTGGCACTTCGTCGATGTCGTCTGGATCGGCCTCTTCGCCACGATCTACATGATCAAGTAAGCCGGTCACCGCACCGGAACCACGTCCTTAACAGCATCGACGCAGAAGATCCTGACACCGGGGTAATCCGTGAAAAAGCTCTCCGCACGACGGCGCCATCCGCTGGCTGCGCTCGTCGTCCTACTCTTCGCGCTGGCGGTCACTGGGGGGCTGTACGCCGCGTTTTCGCCGAGCGAGGCGAAGGCCGACGACAGCTCCGCCCAGTCCCTCGCCATCGAGGAGGGCAAGAAGCTCTATGCCGTCGGCTGCGCCAGCTGCCACGGCACGGGCGGTCAGGGGACCTCTGACGGCCCGAGCCTGGTCGGCGTCGGCTCCGCCGCCGTGGACTTCCAGGTCGGCACCGGCCGCATGCCCGCGCAGCAGCCGGGCGCCCAGGTGCCGAAGAAGAAGAAGATCTACTCGGACGCCGAGATCGAGCAGCTCGCGGCCTACATCGCGTCGCTCGGTGCGGGTCCGGTGACGCCCACCAAGAGCCAGTACAGCCCGGACGGCGCGGACGTCGCGAAGGGCGGGGAGCTCTTCCGTACGAACTGCGCGCAGTGCCACAACTTCGCCGGTAAGGGTGGTGCCCTCACCAACGGCAAGTTCGCGCCGGCTCTCGACGGAGTCAGCCCCAAGCATCTCTACGAGGCCATGCAGACCGGCCCGCAGAACATGCCCTCCTTCCCCGACACCGTGATGCCGGAGAAGAACAAGCAGGACATCATCGCCTACCTCGACACGGTCAACAGCGACAAGAGCAAGACCCCGGGTGGTCTTGAGCTCGGCGGGCTCGGCCCGGTGAGCGAGGGTCTGTTCGGCTGGGTCTTCGGCATGGGCGCGATGATCGTCCTCACCATCTGGGTCGCCGCCCGGACCGCAAAGGCCAAGAAGTCATGAGTAGCCACGAGATTTCAGAAGCAGAAGACAAGCTGCCGGAAGGGCGGGGGGCCGGGAGCGCCGTAAGGCCGACCGAGGACCCGTTCGCCGACCCGGGGCTGCCCCCGCACGAGCACCGCAAGCAGGACATCGACGAGCGGGCCGCGAAGCGCTCCGAGCGCACCGTCGCCCTGCTCTTCACGGTCTCGATGCTGGCCACGATCGCCTTCATCGCCGCGTATGTGGCACTCCCGGTCGACAAGTACATCTACGTCTTCCCGATCGGGCACATCAGCGCGCTGAACTTCGCGCTGGGGCTGACGCTCGGCATCGCGCTGTTCGCCATCGGCGCGGGCGCGGTCCACTGGGCCCGCACCCTGATGTCCGATGTGGAGATCGCCGACGAGCGCCACCCCATCGAGGCCAGCCCCGAGGTCAAGTCGAAGGTCCTCGAGGACTTCGCCGCCGGCGCCAAGGAGTCCGGCTTCGGCCGGCGCAAGCTGGCCCGCAACACCCTCTTCGGCGCGCTCGCGCTGGTGCCGCTCTCCGGCATCGTGCTGCTGCGGGACCTCGGTCCGATGCCGGGCACCAAGCTCCGGCACACCAAGTGGGCCAAGGGCAAGCGGCTGATGAACTACAACACCATGCAGCCGCTGCGCCCCGAGGACATCGCCGTCGGTTCGCTCACCTTCGCCATGCCCGAGGGCATGAGCGAGGAGCAGCACGACTTCCAGACGGAGATCGCCAAGGCCGCCCTGATGCTGGTCCGGCTCCAGCCGGAGAACATCAAGGACAAGCGCGAACTGGACTGGTCGCACGAGGGCATCGTCGCGTTCTCCAAGATCTGCACCCACGTCGGCTGCCCGATCAACCTCTATGAGCAGCAGACCCACCACGTCCTGTGCCCCTGCCACCAGTCGACCTTCGACCTCTCCGACGGTGGCCGAGTGATCTTCGGTCCGGCCGGTCACGCGCTGCCGCAGCTGCGGATCAGGGCCAACGACCAGGGGTACCTCGAAGCCATGGGCGACTTCTCGGAGCCCGTCGGTCCTGCTTACTGGGAGCGCGGATGAGTACTACAAGCGACAGCGCCGCGCAGCGCCGGGGCAAAGCGCCCGCGGGTGAGCGCGTCGCGGACTGGGCCGATGGCCGGCTGGGCATCTACAGCCTGGCCAAGGCCAATATGCGCAAGATCTTCCCGGACCACTGGTCCTTCATGCTGGGCGAGGTCTGCCTCTACAGCTTCATCGTCATCATCCTCACGGGTGTGTACCTGACGCTGTTCTTCCACCCCAGCATGTCCGAGGTCGTCTACGAGGGCCCGTACGTCCCGATGCAGGGCGTGCGGATGTCCGAGGCGTTCCAGTCGACCCTCGACATCAGCTTCGAGGTGCGCGGCGGTCTGCTGATCCGGCAGATCCACCACTGGGCCGCGCTGGTCTTCCTGGCCGGCATGTTCACGCACATGATGCGCGTGTTCTTCACCGGTGCGTTCCGCAAGCCGCGTGAGATCAACTGGCTGTTCGGCTTCCTGCTGTTCTTCCTCGGCATGCTGACCGGCTTCACCGGCTACTCGCTCCCGGACGACCTGCTCTCCGGCACCGGTCTGCGGTTCATCGAGGGTGTGTTCCTGTCGATCCCGGTGGTCGGCACCTACATCTCGATGTTCGTCTTCGGCGGCGAGTTCCCCGGTACGGACCTCATCGCGAGGCTCTACCCGGTCCATGTCCTGCTGCTGCCGGGCATCATGCTCGGCCTGCTGGTGGCGCACCTGATCCTGGTCTTCTACCACAAGCACACGCAGTACCCCGGGGCCGGAAAGACCGAGAAGAACGTCGTCGGCATGCCTCTGCTGCCGGTCTACATGGCCAAGGCGGGCGGCTTCTTCTTCCTGGTCTTCGGTGTGATCGCGGCCCTTTCCGCGGTCGCGACCATCAACCCCATCTGGACCATCGGCCCCTACCGGCCCGACCAGGTTTCCACCGGCGCCCAGCCCGACTGGTACATGGGCTTCGCCGAGGGTCTGGTCCGTGTGATGCCCGGCTGGGAGATCACCGCCTGGGGCCACACGCTCGTGCTGGGCGTGTTCATCCCGATCGTGCTCTTCCCGCTGGTCCTGTTCGCGATCGGGCTCTACCCGTTCATCGAGTCCTGGATCACCGGCGACAAGCGCGAGCACCACATCCTGGACCGCCCGCGCAACGCCCCGACCCGTACCGCGTTCGGTGTCGCCTGGATCACCGCGTACTTCGTGATGCTGGTCGGTGGCGGTAATGACCTGTGGGCCACCCACTTCCACCTGTCGATCAACTCGATCACGTGGTTCGTGCGGATCGCCTTCTTCGTCGGCCCGGTCCTGGCGTTCATCGCCACCAAGCGGATCTGCCTCGGCCTCCAGCGGCGCGACAAGGACAAGGTGCTGCACGGCCGTGAGACCGGCATCATCAAGCGGCTGCCGCACGGTGAGTTCATCGAGGTCCACGAGCCGCTCGCGCAGGAGCAGCTGCACACGCTCACCCAGCACGAGCAGCCCGAGCCCTACGAGATCGGCCCGGAGGTCGACGAGAACGGGGTCAAGCGGAAGATAAAGCGTTCCCAGAAGCTCCGTTCGAAGCTCTCCAAGGGCTACTACGGCGGGGACAACGTCATTCCGAAGCCGACCCGCGAGGAGTACCACGAGATCACCAGCGGCCACGGCCACCACTGATCTCCCGGTAACCCGCAGCGACCGGTTTCCGCATACAGCGACATACAGCGACGCCACAGACCAGGGCCCCGGCCCGGACCACACGGTCCGGCCGGGGCCCTGGCCGTGCGGCCGATAGGCTTGCGGCGGGCCGCTGAAGTGCGCGGACCCCTTCCCTGCCCACCCCCACGGATCCAGGAGCGGACCATGGACGTTGTGACCCCCGCCGGAGGCGACAGCACCGCGACGGCCCGCACCTGGCCGGACGTACTGACGTCGCTGATCGCCGGCCGGGACCTCGATGCCGACGACACCGCCTGGGCCATGGACCGGATCATGCGGGGCGAGGCCACCGACGCCCAGATCGCCGGTTTCGCGATCGCGCTGCGCGCCAAGGGCGAGACGGTCTCCGAGGTGGCCGGTCTGGTGCGGGCCATGTACGAGCACGCCCGGGTGATCGAGGTGCCCGGGGCGACCGTGGACATCGTGGGCACCGGCGGCGACCGCGCCAAGACCGTCAACATCTCCACCATGTCCGCGCTGGTCGTCGCCGGTACCGGCGCGCGGGTGGTCAAGCACGGCAACCGCGCCGCGTCCTCCGCCAGCGGCGCCTCCGACGTGCTGGAGAAGCTCGGCGTCAATCTGGACATCACCCCCGAGCGGGTGGTCGAGGTCGCGGAGGAGGCGGGGATCACCTTCTGCTTCGCGGTGAAGTTCCACCCGTCGCTGCGCCATGTCGCCTCGGCCCGCCGCGAGCTGGGTGTCGCCACCCCGTTCAACCTGCTCGGCCCGCTGACCAACCCGGCGAAGGTCACCTGTCAGGCGACCGGGGTCGCCGACGCCCGTATGGCGCCCATCATCGCCGGGGTGCTGGCCGAGCGCGGCTCCTCCGCGCTGGTCGTCCGGGGCGACGACGGGCTGGACGAGCTGACCGTGACCACGACCTCCCAGGTGTGGGAGGTCCGGGACGGCGCCGTGCGCCAGGAGACCTTCGACCCCCGGGACGTGGGCGTCGAACGGGCCCCCGTGGAGGCTCTGCGGGGCGCTGACGCCTCGTACAACGCCGATGTGGCCCGTCGGCTGCTGGCGGGCGAGCGGGGCCCGGTGCGGGACGCGGTGCTGCTGAACTCGGCGGCGGCGCTGGTGGCCCTCGAGGCGGACCCGGGGGACAAGCCCCTGACGGACCGGATCGGGGCGGGTGTGGCGCGGGCCGCCGAGTCGATCGACTCGGGCGCGGCACGGGACGTTCTGGAGCGATGGGTGCGGGCCACCCACGCGTAAACGCTCCGCTGAAAGTGGACTGATATGCCGTCGACGGTCTGCGGCGCCGTCGTGGCTGGTCGCCCACGCGGCGGAGCCGCATGTCGATACAGCCGCGGCGGAGCCGCACATCGACACAGCCTCGCGCCCCTTCAGGGCGCCGCCGAACTCCTTACGGCGCCCATGGTCTGTCCGGGATGCGGACAGACCATGGGCGCCGGCCTACGGCATGGCATACTCCTGCCCAGGTCACGAGCGACAGCGACTACGGCCCCGGCCCGCTGTCCGGCAACCCTCCGTCCGTGGCGGGGTGCCCCGGGTGATGACCAGGCCGCCAGGCAGCGAGGCCGGCGGCAAGCGCGGACCCCTCGCACTAGGGGTCCTGGTGGTCGAGGGAGTTCTTCCGTGATGCAGCGAATGCGTTAGGGCCGAGCGGCCCCGTCTCTCCTCAATGTGCTCCGCGCGGTATGGCCGTGCGTCGAGCGATTTTCCGCGCCCTTACGGCCGGCTCGCCGCCGCCGCCGTTTCCGGCGCGTCACGCATTCCTTCAACCCCTTCGGGAGACTTCGCCATGTCCGCACGCCCTGCCGCCACCGCCACTGCCACCGCCACTGCCACCACCTCCGCTGCCGCCGCCTGTGAGCCGCTGCCCGTGCTGGGCGGCGACGTCCTGGTGCCCCTGGTCACGGGCGGCGAGGTGACCTACGCGGCGCTCGACTACGCCGCCAGCGCCCCCGCGCTGCGGCGGGTCTGGGACGACATCGCCGCCTACGCGCCGTACTACGGCAGCGTGCACCGCGGGGCGGGCTACCTCTCGCAGCTGTCCACCGACCTGTTCGAGAACAGCCGTAAGGACGTCGCGGCCTTCCTGGGCTGCCGCGAGGACGACCAGGTCGTCTTCACCCGCTCCACCACCGATTCGCTCAACCTCCTGGCCGCCGTGGCGCCCCGGGGCACCGAGGTCTTCGTCTTCGAGACCGAGCACCACGCCTCGCTGCTGCCGTGGGAGCAGCGGGAGGACGTCACCGTCCGCTACCTCAGCGCCCCGCGCTCCCCGCGGCAGGCGGTGGAGACGCTGGAGAAGGCGCTCGCGGGGCGCGCCGGGGGCCCGGCGCTGGTGTGCGTGACCGGCGCGTCCAATGTGACCGGCGAGCTGTGGCCGGTGCGGGAGCTGGCCGCGGCCGCGCACGCCCACGGCGCCCGTATCGTCCTGGACGCCGCGCAGCTGGCCCCGCACCACCCCGTGGACATCGCCGAGGCGGACGTGGACTGGGTGGCCTTCTCCGGGCACAAGCTGTACGCGCCCTTCGGGGCCGGGGTGCTGGCCGGGCGGGCGGACTGGCTGCGGGAGGCCCGGCCGTATCTGGCGGGCGGCGGCGCCAGCCGTAAGGTCACGCGCAGGGAGGACGGCGGCGTCGACGTCGAGTGGCACACCACCGCCGCCCGGCACGAGGCGGGCTCGCCGAACGTCATCGGGGTCTACGCGATCGCGTCGGCGTGCAAGGCGCTGACCGAGGCCGGTTTCGAGGGCCTGGTCGCCCGTGAGCGGCAGCTGATCGAGAAGGTGCGGGCGGGGCTGGCCGCGGTGCCCGAGGTGCGGGTGCTCTCGCTGTTCGGCGACGACGCGCCCCGGGTCGGCGTGCTGTCGTTCGTGGTGGAGGGCTGGAACAGCTCCCACTTCGCGGCGGCGCTCTCCGCGGAGTACGGCATCGGCGTACGCGACGGTCTGTTCTGCGCCCATCCGCTGGTCCGCACCCTGCTGGACAGCGAGCCCGACGAGCCGGGCGAGTGCGGCGCGCCCGAGGCCGCGCCGGGGGAGCGGTCGCTGAACGCGATCCGGGTCAGCTTTGGGGCGGGCACTCCGGACGAGCATGTGGAGCGGTTCGTGGGCGCCGTGAAGGAGCTGGTGCGCGACGGCGCCCGGTGGACCTACCGCACGGAGGACGGCCGCTGCGTCCCCGACCGCGGCTGAGACCCAACGGGCCTCGTGGGCCCCTGGGCCCCTGGGCCCCTGGGCCCTGGGCCAAGCGTTCGGGAGCGCCGGGCCCTGCGGGGGTGTCCGGGGGTTCTTTCCCCTCCCCGCCCCTTCCCGCAACCAGGGGCTCCGCCCCTGGACCCCGCGATCAGCTGACCGCCCTGCGAGGGCAGGGGCCAGGGTGCCTGCGGGGCGGGCGGTGAGGGCGCGAATGCCCGCACCGGCGGGCTGGCCGCGTCTGCGGCCTACGTGGCGGATGACCGCAGCCGGGTCGGCCCGGCCGGGACCTGGGGCGGAGCCCCGGTTCCGCGGGGGTGAGGGGGCGGTCGTCGCTGTTGTGGGTGTCGGCGGCGGTGGGCTGATCGTGGTCGGTTCGTCAGCGCGGGCGCCCGCGCGCCTTCGGGTCGCCCGGCCGGGGCCTGGGGGCGAGCCCCGGTTTCCGCGGGGGTGAGGAGGTGGTCGTCGCTGTCGTGGGTGGCGCGGGCGTCCGCGCGCATCCAGAGGGTCCGGCTGGGGTCTGGGGCGGAGCCCCAGTAGTGGGAAGGGGCGGGGAGGGGGGAAGCACCGATATGCGGCTCCGCCGCGTGGCCCGCCGCAGGCGCCACGCGCCGCCTGACAGCCGTCAGCCGTCCAGCCCGATCGCGAACGCCGCCTCCAGGTCGTGCTGCGAGTACGTCCGGAACGCGATATGGGTCTCGGTCGACGCGACCCCCGGCAGCTTGCTGATCTGGCCCGTGATGATGTCCGCGAGGTCGTCGTGCCGGGCCACCCGCACCATCGCGATCAGATCGTGCGCGCCGGTGACCGAGTAGACCTCGCTCACACCCTCCAGCGCGGCGATCTTCTCGGCGGTCTCCGGGATCTGGTCCACGTTGGTCTTGATGAGCACGATCGAAGTGATCACGGCTGGCTTTCTCCCTCACTGGGCCGGGCTGCGCCGCCCACTCTAGCCGTCCGCCCGAACCGGGCCCACGCGTAGAGAAAGCCGAGCGTGAAGCCCACGAGATGGGCGAGATAGGCGACGCCGGGGCGGTCGTCGGCCTGCCGGGCGGCCAGCCACTGGAGGGCCACCCAGAAGATCAGCACCGCCCAGGCGGGAAACCGCAGCGGGAGGAAGAGCAGGAACGGGAAGAGGCTGGTCACCCGGGCCCGGGGAAACAGCCACAGAAAGGCGCCGAGCACCCCGGAGATGGCCCCGGAGGCGCCCACCAGGGACTGGGCGGAGTCGGCGTGCGCGGCGGCGTAGCCGAGCAGCGCCAGATAGCCGGTGGCGAGGTAGAAGACGGCGAACTGGAGACGGCCCATCCGCTCCTCGGTCATCGCCCCGAAGACATAGAGGAACAGCATGTTGCCGAGCAGATGCAGCCAGTTGCCGTGCACGAACAGCGCGGTCAGCGGGGCGAGCGGCTGATCGGGGTCGCCGCTCCACAGCGCGGTGGGCACCACCCCCCAGCGCTCGAAGTACGTGGACTGGGCCTCCATCAGCCGCCCGCCCGAGCCGTAGCCGGGGTTGAGCCCCGAGGCCGGCCCGAGGACGAAGATCAGGCAGCAGCTGACGATCAGGCCGTACGTCATCCAGGGGCGGCCGGGCCCCGCCATCCAGGGGCGGTGGCGCCCCGACGACGTCTCGATCATGGGCAGATCATTCCGTACCGGACACAACCTCCACAGAGCGCCTCGCCGCGCTCCGCCGGGTCATGGGGGGCGGACGGGCCCGGCACGGGCCAGGGCTCAGGCCGTAGGGTTACAGGACGCCGCCGACGAGCCGAGAAGCGAGGACCCGCAACCATGGCCGTGCCCCTGCCGACCGACCAGACCCGCTGGCGTTGCACACTGTGCGGCAATCTCACCCGGTTCGATGTGACCCGCTCGACCAGAGCCGTGGAGTATGTGCATCTCGACTTGGCGGGGGAACCCAGAGTCGAGGAACGCGAGGTGCTCGGTGAGACCATTGAGTCAGTGCGTTGTCGCTGGTGCAACGCGGTCGACCAGGTCGAACTCGTGGATCGTCCGAGCACCGGCCAGAGCGCCTGAGAACGGAGCGGTGACAGGTGGTGGAGCGGACCGGTGACCCCGGGGCGGCCGGTGACGCCGAGGGCGTCCCCGAGGCGCTGGACCGCCCCCTGCCGGAAGGGGTGCGACGGCGCGTGGTGGCGCTGGTCGCGGATGCCTTCGGCGGGCTGACGGTCACCGAGCTGCCCACCCAGCTGCGGCAGTACGCCCGTTTCACCCCGACCCGCCGCGCCAAGTTCGCGGGCAACGCGATGGCCGCCGCGGTGGAGAGCGACCCCGTCTTCCGGCAGCGGATCGCGGGACGGCTGCGGGAGACCCAGCGGGAGCTGGCCGAGGCGATCGAGGGCGGGTCGCCGCCCGCCGCGGCCGATCCGGTGGATGTCGCGGCGGTGGCGTATGTGCTGCGCCCGGTGGGCTGGGTCAAGCTGGTCGAGGCGGCGGGCGAGGAGGCCCAGCGGGCCTCCGCCGAACGGGCCGGTGAGGAGGCGGCGCGCGAGCTCCAGCGGCTGCGCGACGAGCTCGCGGAGGCCAAGGCGGCCACCCGGCACGAGACGGAGCGGACGCGCACCGAGCTGGAGTCGGCCCGCAAGGAGAACGACGTGCTCCAGCGCAAGCTGCGCAGCGCGCAGAGCGATGTGAAGCGGGGCGCGGCCGCGCTGCGCAAGATCGAGGCGGAGCTGGAGTCCGTGCGGTCGGAGGCGGCGGCCCGTCAGGCCACCGCGGACAGCGAGGCACGGCGGCTGCGGGCCCGGCTCTCGGAGGCGGAGTCGGCGCTGGAGGCCAGCCGGCGGGCGGTGCGCGAGGGCCGCAGCGTGGAGGACATGCGGCTGCGGCTGCTGCTGGACACGGTGCTGGACGCGGCGCAGGGGCTGCGGCGCGAACTCGCCCTGCCGCCCGCGTCGATGCGCCCGGCGGACACGGTGGACGCCGTGGAGCCGGGGAAGATGACGCCGAAGGACATAGCGACCAGGGCGCTGTCGGAGATGGACCCGGCGCTGCTGGACCAGCTGCTCGCGCTGCCCCAGGCGCATCTGGTGGTGGACGGCTACAACGTCACCAAGACCGGCTATCCCACCATGCCGTTGGAGAAGCAGCGGCTGCGGCTGCTGGGCGGTCTGGCGGTGCTCGCGGCCCAGACGGGCGCGGAGATGACCTGTGTCTTCGACGGGGCGGAGCTGGCCGCTCCGGTGCTGCTCGCGCCGCCGCGCGGGGTACGGGTGCTGTTCAGCAAGCCGGGTGTGACGGCCGACGAGTTGATCCGGCAGCTGGTGCGGGCCGAGCCGCCGGGTCGTCCGGTGGTGGTGGTGTCCACCGACCGCGAGGTGGCCGACGGGGTGGCACGCGCCGGAGCGCGCCCCGTGGCATCGGCATTGCTGCTGAAGCGGCTTGCCCGTTCCTGAGCCGACGTAGCTCGAACCTGAGCCGACGTAGCTCGAACCTGAGCCGACGTAGCTCGAACCTGAGCCGACGTAGCTCGAACCTGAGCCGACGTGCCCCGAACCGCCCGGCCCCGCGCCCCGGTTGCCCCGTTTCTCCGTTCCACGGCCGAACTGCCCGAATCACTTCGAATGGCTTCACAAGTCTGACCCGGGGCACTTGTGGTGTCAGCGGAGCGTCATCGGTCATCACTGCCTGTACGATATTTGTAAAAGATGCCTCCGTGGACCGACTTTTTTGCCGTCGGGATTTGAACGGATCACGGCGGGGTCACTATCGTCAGCTCGAACCTTCGCGCGGTTGATCACCCATCCGGGGTGACAGCGGAGGTACCGCCGAGTCCGCGCCCTGTCGCGGAGCCGGGGCTTCACAACCCCCCAACTCCCGGTAGGCGGCTGGAGGAAGAAGGAGCTCGCCTTCGTGGCGTCCCACCGTCGACCCAAGCAGCCGAGCCGCACTCGGGTAACCGTCCTCACCGCGACCGCGACCGCGGCCGCCGCCGTCGCGCTCACTTCCCAGGCCGCCCAGGCCGCTCCGAAGCAGGACAAGAAGGACGTCAAGGAGCAGGTCGACAAGCTCTACGAAGAGGCGGAGCAGGCGACCGAGAAGTACAACGGCGCCAAGGAGAAGCAGCAGAAGCTGGAGAAGCAGGTCGGCGATCTCCAGGACAAGGTGGCACGCGGCCAGGAGGACCTGAACAAGCTGCGCAACGGCCTGGGTTCGATGGCCACCGCGCAGTACCGCTCCGGCGGGATCGACCCCTCGGTGCAGCTGCTCCTCTCCTCCGACCCGGACACCTACCTCGAGAAGGCGTCCACCCTCAGCCAGTTGAGCGGCAAGCAGGCCGAGTCCCTGCGGAAGATCGCCGACAAGCAGCGCACCCTCAAGCAGCAGCGCGAGGAGGCGTCCACCAAGCTCCAGGACCTTGCCGACACCCGTAAGGCGCTCGGCAAGAAGAAGGACGAGATCCAGGGCAAGCTGTCCAAGGCCCGGAACCTCCTCAACACCCTGACCGCCAAGGAGCGCGCCAAGCTGGCGGCCCAGGACGCCGAGCGCGCCAACCGCTCCAGCGAGCGCGTCGACCTCGGCAACGAGGTGCCCGAGTCGGGGCGCGCCGCCGCCGCGCTGGCCGCCGCCAAGACGAAGATCGGCCTCCCGTACGTCTGGGGCGCGACCGGTCCGTCCTCCTTCGACTGCTCCGGACTCACCGGCTGGGCCTACCAGCAGGCCGGGGTGCAGCTGCCGCGCATCTCCCAGGACCAGGCGAACGCCGGCACCCGCATCAGCCGCGGTGAGCTCAAGCCGGGCGACCTGGTGCTCTTCTACGGCGACCTGCACCACATAGGTCTCTACGCGGGCAACGGCCAGGTGCTGCACGCGCCCAAGCCCGGTGCCGGTGTGCGCTATGAGTCGATGGACAACATGCCGTTCCAGTTCGGCGTCCGGGTCTGATCCGGAAGTCCCGCGAACCAGGTTTCAAACCGCCTCAACTGCCATCCTTTCGGGCGAATCTCCAGCGCCCTCGCTGATCCCCCGCCCCGCCGGTGACCTGCGTCAGTCGGCGGGGCGTCAGTGTGTCCGCACACCACGGCCGTTGGACCGTGACCAGCGCCGCGGCTACTGTCTGCCCGCAGTTCTCAGCCCGACACTGCGGAAGGGAGTGCGGCTTCCCATGGCGTCCTGTCGCCGCGTCGCGAAACCCCGGTCCGGCCGGGCCACCGTCTGGACCGCCGCCTCGGCGGCCGCGGTGGCCTCCGCCGCCGCGCTGTCCGCCGTGCCGGCCGGTGCCGAGCCGCACGACCCGGCGGGCCGTCCGTCCGCCCGGTCCACCGGCGACCGGATCGCCACGCTCTACGCCCAGGCCGAGCGGGCCACCGAGCGCTACAACGCGGCGGAGACGCGCGCCCGGGCCCTGCGCCGCCAGGTCGGCCGGATCCAGGACCGGGTCGCCCGCGGCCAGGGGCGGGTCAACCGGATGCGGACGGCGCTCGGCGCCCTCGCGGGCGGGCAGTACCGCACCGGAGGGATCGACCCGGGCCTCGCCCTGCTGCTGTCCGGGGACCCCGCCCAGTACCTCGACCGGGCCGCCACCCTGGACCGGATCACCAGCCGTCAGACCGCCCAGCTGCGGGTGTTCCAGAGCGCCCAGCGGACGCTGCGGCAGGAGCGCGCGGAGGCCGCGGCCAAGCTGGTGAAGCTGGAGCACAGCCGTAAGGAGGTGGCCCGCCACAAGCGGGCGGTCCAGCACCGGCTGGCCACGGCGCGGCGGCTGGTGAACGCGCTGCCGCCGGGGGAGTGGGAGAGCTACGCGCGCCGCGCCTCGCGGGCGGGCGGGCGGGAGCGGGCCGCCCTCGCCGGGCTGGTGCCGGGCGCCCTGCCCGGCGGCCGCTCCCCTTCCGGTCCCGATTCCGGCTCCGGTTCCGGTTCCGGTTCCGATTCCGGTTACGGCTCCGGGGAGCTCCCTGGCGGGCCGCACGCCCTACCGTCCTCGGGGCGGGCCGCCGCGGCGTTCGGCGCGGCACGGGCGGCCCTGGGGCTGCCGTACGCATGGGGCCAGGCAGGTCCCACCGCCTTCGACTGCTCCGGGCTGATGCAATGGGCCTACGCCCACGCCGGGGTGGCCATTCCGCGCACCTCACAGGCCCAGGCGCACGCCGGGCAGCCGGTGCCGCTGTCCCAGGCCCGCCCCGGCGATCTGGTGGTCTACCGCTCCGACGCCAGCCATGTGGCCATGTACGCGGGCAACGGGCAGGTGATCCACGCCCCTTACCCCGGGGCGCGGGTCCGCTACGACCCCGTGGGCATGCTGCCGATCTCTTCCATCACTCGCGTCTGAAGCCGGCGCGCGGGCTCGTACGATCTAAGACGTGGCGGGTCGGTGGAGATCGGGCGGATGGCGGGCGCTGCTGTGCCTGCCCCTGGTGGGCGCGTTCTCCCTGACCGCGCTGAGCGGCTGCGGACCGGTCCCCGCGCCCGACGACCCCGAGGGACGCGACGGCCGGGCCGTGCAGCGCATGCTGGACCAGCGGGCGGCCGCGGTCCGGGAGCGGGACGCGGACGCCTTCCTCGCCACCGTCGACCGCGGCTCGGCCGGGTATCTGGCCGAGCAGCGACGGGTGTTCCGGCAGATGTCCGCCGTACCGCTGCGCTCCTGGACCTACCGCCTGGTGCGCACCGGCGGCTTCGACCCCGCGCGGGTCGGCGGCCGCAGCCTCGCCGCACAGGTCGAACTCCGGTACCGGCTGAAGGGGTACGACACCGCGCCGGTCGTCTCCGCCCAGTACCTCACCCTCGCCCGGCGCGGCGGGCAGTGGTACGTGGCCTCCGACGACGGTGTGGTGGACGGCAAGCGCGGTATGGAGCAGTTGTGGGACCAGGGCACGGTCGACGTCGTGCGCGGCGCCCACAGCCTCGTGCTGGGCGTCGGGCAGGACCGGCGGGTGCTGCGCGCGGTCGCCGACACCGCGGACCGGGCGGTGCCCGTCCTGGGCAAGGTCTGGCCCCATGAGTGGGCCGGGCGCGTCGTGGTCGAGGTGCCCGCCTCGCTGAGCCGGATGGCCGCCCTGCTCGGCGCCTCGGCGGACGGCTACCGGGGGATCGCCGCCGTCACCACGGGCGAGGTCGGCGGGGCAGGTGACGAGACGCCCGCCGACCGTGTGATCGTCAACCCCGAGGCGTACCAGGTACTCGGCGACTTCGGCCGACGCGTCGTGATCACCCATGAGACGGCGCACGTGGCCACCCGCGCCGCCACCAGCGCCGCCACCCCGCTCTGGCTCTCCGAGGGCTTCGCCGACTGGGTGGGGTACCGCACCCCGGGCCGCACCCCCCGCCAGATCGCCCCCGAGCTCACCGAGGCCGTCACCGCGGGGCAGCTGCCCACCGCGCTCCCGCGCGACGACGACTTCCGGTTCGGCAGCGACCCCGACCGCCTCTCCCGCGCCTATGAACAGGGCTGGCTGGCCTGCCGCCTGATCGCCGACACCTGGGGCGAGAGGAAGCTGGTCGACTTCTACCGCGCGGTGGGCCGGGCGCATGAGCGCTCGGGCGCGGTGGAGTCGGCGCTGCGGAAGGTGCTCGGGGTGAGCATGGGGGAGTTCACGGCGCGGTGGCGGAAGTACGTGGCGACCGAGCTGGGCTGAGCACTGTGCCCGTGCGTGGCGGGCGGGCTGGGTTGAGCAGTGTGCCCGTGCGTGGGGACCGGACTGGGCTGAGCGCCGCCCCGGGGCCCCGGCCCAGTGTGTGGCGGCCGAGCCGAGCTGGGCGCCGTTACGTGGCGGGCGAGCTGGGCTGAGTCCCGCCCCGGGGCCCCGGCCCCGGCCCAGTGTGTGGCGGCCGAGCCGAGCCGGGCGCCGTTACGTGGCGGGCGAGCTGAGCCGAGCGCCGCCCCGGGCCCGGCCCGCCCCAGTACCTGGCGACCGAGCTGGGCTGAGCGCCGCCCCGGGGCCCGGCCCGGCCCAGTGTGTGGCGGCCGAGCCGAGCCGGGCGCCGCCGCCGTGCGTGGCGACCGAGCCGGGCCGCACCGCCCCGGGCCCCCGGCCCGGACGCGGCGGAGCGGGCTCGCCGCCGTACCCGGTACTGTCGGCCACGATGGACAAGACCCTGCTCGTGACCAACGACTTTCCGCCCCGCCCCGGTGGCATCCAGGCGTTTCTGCACAACATCGCGCTGCGCCTGGACCCGGACCGGATCGTCGTCTACGCCTCCACCTGGAAGCGCGGCCGGGAGGGCGGCGAGGCCACCGCCCGTTTCGACGCCGAGCAGCCGTACCCGGTCGTCCGGGACCGCACGACCATGCTGCTGCCCACCCCGCGCGTCACCCGCCGCGCGACCGCGCTGCTGCGCGAGCACGGCTGCACCTCGGTGTGGTTCGGCGCCGCCGCGCCGCTCGGGCTGATGGCCCCCGCGCTGCGCGCGGCCGGGGCGCGGCGGCTGGTGGCCACGACGCACGGCCACGAGGCCGCCTGGGCGCAGCTGCCCGCCTCACGGCAGCTGCTGCGGCGGATCGGCGGGGCCACGGACACCCTCACCTATCTCGGTGAGTACACCCGCTCCCGTATCGCCGCCGCGCTCGACCCCCGGGACGCCGCCCGGATGGTCCAACTCCCGCCCGGGGTGGACGAGAAGACCTTCCACCCCGGCTCGGGCGGCGACGAGATCCGGGCCCGGCTGGGCCTGGCCGGGCGCCCCGTCGTGGTCTGCGTCTCCCGGCTGGTGCCGCGCAAGGGGCAGGACACCCTGATCCGGGCCATGCCGAGGATCCTCCGGCGGGTGCCGGACGCGGTGCTGCTGATCGTCGGAGGCGGGCCGTACGCGAAGGACCTGCGCCGCCTCGCGGAGACCACGGGCGTGGCCGGGTCGGTGCGGTTCACCGGCCCCGTCCCCTGGGAGGAGCTGCCCGCCCACTACGGCGCGGGCGACGTCTTCGCCATGCCCTGCCGCACCCGTCGTGGCGGGCTGGACGTCGAGGGACTCGGCATCGTCTACCTGGAGGCGTCCGCGACCGGTCTGCCGGTGGTCGCGGGGGACTCGGGCGGCGCGCCGGACGCGGTGCTGGACGGCGAGACCGGATGGGTCGTACGGGGCGATTCCGCCGAGCAGAGCGCCGAGCGCGTCGTGACCCTGCTGGAGGACGCCGAGCTGCGCCGCCGCATGGGCGAGCGGGGCCGCGCCTGGGTGGAGGAGCGCTGGCGCTGGGATCTGCTGGCCGATCGCCTCACGTCGCTGCTGTGACGGCTCAGGGGCTCAGAGGGTGTCCGGCGGATCGGGATCCCGTTACCAGGGGCTTCGCCCCTGGCCCCGGGGTCTGGGGCGAAGCCCCAGTTTCGGGAAGAGGCGGGGAGGGGAGCAGCCCGCCGCAGGCGTAGGGGGCAGGGAGGGGGAAGCATCGATATGCGGCTCCGCCGCGTGGTCCGCCGGACGCCCGGCAGGGCCCGGGGCGAGCCCCGGGCCCGAGCCGATGACCTGGCGGCCGTCAGCCGCGGTAGATGGCGTCGATCTCCGAGGCGAAGTCCTTCGCCACCACGTTCCGCTTCAGCTTCAGCGAGGGCGTCACATGCCCGGAGTCCTCGGTGAACTGCGTCGCCAGGATCCGGAACTTCCGGATCGACTCCGCCTTGGACACCGCCGCGTTACCGTCGTCCACCGCCTGCTGGATCTCCGCCAGCAGGTCCGGGTCCTCCCGCAGCTCAGCCACCGTCACGCCCTCGGGCTTGCCGTGCTCGGCCGCCCAGCGCGGCAGGAACTCCTCGTCCACGGTGACCAGCGCGCCCACGAAGGGACGGCCGTCGCCGACGACCATGCACTCGGCCACCAGGGCATGGGCCCGGATCCGGTCCTCTATCACCGCCGGGGCGACGTTCTTGCCGCCCGCGGTGATGATGATCTCCTTCTTGCGGCCGGTGATGGTGAGGTAGCCGTCCTCGTCGAGCGTGCCCACGTCCCCGGTGTGGAACCAGCCGTCCGACAGCGCCTCGGCCGTGGCCGTCTCGTTGTTCCAGTACTCGGTGAAGAGGTGCTCACCGTGCAGCAGCACCTCGCCGTCGTCGGCGATGCGCACCACCGTGCCCGGCATCGGCTGCCCGACCGAGCCGATCTTCTGCCGGTCCCAGGGGTTGAAGGTGGTCGCCGCGCAGGACTCCGTCAGGCCGTACCCCTCCAGCACCGTGAAGCCGATGCCCCGGTAGAAGTGGCCCAGCCGCTCGCCCAGCGGCGCCCCGCCGGAGATGGCGTGGGTGGCCCGGCCGCCCAGCACCGCCCGCAGCTTGCTGTAGACCAGCCGGTCGAAGACCTTGTGCTTGAAGCGGAGCCCGAAGGACGGGCCGCCCGGGGCGTCCAGCGCCTTGCTGTACTCGATGGCGGTGTCGGCCGCCTTGTCGAAGATCTTGCCCTTGCCCTCGGACTGGGCCTTCGCCCGCGCCGAGTTGTAGACCTTCTCGAAGACGCGCGGCACACCCAGCACCAAGGTGGGCCGGAACGCGGCGAGTTCATCGGTCAGGGACTTCACATCCGGCACATGGCCGAGCTTGATCGGCGCCAGCACCGCCGCGACCTCCACCAGCCGCCCGAAGACATGGGCCTCGGGGAGGAACAGCAGCACCGACGACTCACCGGTGTCGAAGATTGGCTTGAGCCGGGCCACCGCGTTGCCGCACTCGGCGAAGAAGCTGCGGTGGGAGAGCACACAGCCCTTGGGGCGGCCGGTGGTGCCCGAGGTGTAGACGATGGTGGCGGGGGAGTCGGCGTTGGCGATCGAGGAGCGCTCGTCCACCTTCTCCTCGGCCACGTGCTCGCCCAGCTTCCGCAGCGTCCCGATGGCGTCGCCCTCGATCCGCCAGACGTGCTTCAGGTCGGGCAGGGTGTCCCGGACGGCCTCGACGGCGGCCTCGTGGACACCGGTCTCGACCAGTGCGGCCACCGCGCCCGAATCGCTGAGGATCCACTGGACCTGCTCCGGTGAACTCGTCTCGTACACCGGCACGGTGACCCCGCCCGCGCTCCAGATGGCGAAGTCGAGCAGCGTCCACTCGTAGCGGGTTCTGGACATCAGGCCGACCCGGTCGCCCGGCTCCACTCCGGCCGCGATCAGTCCCTTGGCGGCGGCGCGCACCTCCGCCAGGAACGCGGTCGCGGTCACGTCCTCCCATCGGTCGTCGACCTTGCGGCCGACCACGGCGACATCGGGATGCTGTGCGGCATTGCGGCGGATGAGATCCGTCAGATTGCCGTCGGCCGGAACCTCGTACAGGGCCGGAAGGCTGAACTCGCGCAAGACTGCTGCTCCTCGTGGGGCGCCGGCGCCGCTACAGGGCATGGGGGGTGGTGGACGGCCCGGACGTTACCCATCGGTACGCTTCCGGGATAGGGGTTCCTGCCCAGATGTTTGATGCGTCACACACCGCCTTCGTGCTGCCCGCAGACTAGTCGACGGGCGCCGCGTCCGCTAAGGAACCGCAGGTAGACGCGGGGCGGTGCGGCCAGAACACCTTACGGGCGCGGGCCCTTACGTCTTAGGGTGACACGCATGCGAGTCCACGTGGTGAGTGACGTGCACGGCAACAGTGAGGACCTCGAGAAGGCCGGTGACGGTGCGGACGCTCTGATCTGCCTCGGTGACCTCGTTCTCTTCCTCGACTACGCCGACCACTCACGTGGCATCTTCCCCGATCTCTTCGGGGTCGAGAACGCCGACCGGCTGGTCGAACTGCGCACCGCCCGCCGCTTCGAGGAGGCCCGGGCGCTCGGCAACCGGCTGTGGGAGGGGCTCGATCGCCACGCGGCGATAGAGGCCGGGATCCGCCGCCAATACGCCGAGCTCTTCGCCGCGTTCCCCACCCCGACGTATGCCACCTACGGAAATGTCGATATGCCGTCACTGTGGCCGGAGTACGCCCAGTCCGGCACCACCGTCCTGGACGGTGAGCGCGTCGAGATCGGCGGGCTGGTCTTCGGCTTCGTGGGCGGCGGGCTGCGCACGCCGATGCGCACCCCCTATGAGATCGATGACGAGACCTACGCGGCGAAGATCGCGGCGCTCGGCGAGGTGGACGTGATCTGCACCCACATCCCGCCGGAGGTGCCCGACCTCTGCTACGACACCGTCGCCCGCCGCTTCGAGCGCGGCAGCGCCGCCCTGCTGGAGGCGATCCACACCGTCCGTCCCAAGTACTCCCTCTTCGGCCATGTCCATCAGCCGCTCGCCCGCCGTATGCGGATCGGGGCCACCGAGTGCGTCAATGTCGGACACTTCGCCTCCTCCGGCACCCCCTGGACCCTGGAGTGGTGACCCGCGCGCGGTAGCCTTCAGCCGCAGAGGACCCATGCGGCGGACCGGTACGGAGGAGCCACGGCGATGGCGGAACACACCAGCTCGAGCATCACGATCGAGGCGGCCCCGGCCGACGTGATGGAGGTGATCGCCGACTTCGACCGTTACCCGGAGTGGTCCGGTGAGGTGAAGGAGGCCGACATCCTCACCAAGGACGCACGGGGGCGCGCCGAGCAGGTGCGGATGCTGCTCGACGCCGGCGCGATCAAGGACGACTACACCCTCCAGTACAGCTGGACCGGGGACGACCAGGTCAACTGGTCCCTGGTCAAGTCCCAGATGCTGCGCACCCTTGACGGCTCCTACCGGCTCTCGGCGCGCGACGGCGGCAAGAGCACCGAGGTGACGTACCAGCTCACGGTCGACGTCAAGATCCCCATGCTGGGCATGATCAAGCGCAAGGCCGAGAAGGTCATCATCGACCGCGCGCTCGCGGGGCTGAAGAAGCGCGTCGAGGGCGCCTGACCCGCCCGGACCACCCCGGGCGCCGACGGTGCCCGGGGTGCTCCACGGCGCGGGGTACGCTCCGGCGGGTGCGGATCACCGGACCCGCGCCGCGCACACCGACCCCCCTGCCGGAGGCTCTCCACATGCGTACGGTCCTCGTCACCGGTACCGGCGGCGCGGGGCGCACCACCGTGGCCGCCGCGACCGCCCTCGCCGCCGCCCGCGAGGGGCAGCGGACCCTGCTGCTCACCGCCGACTCCGACGGCACCCCCGAGGCGCTGCTCGGCATCGGCGCGCCGCGGGCCGTACCCGGGCGTCCGGCGGACCGGCTGCCGTGGTCCGTGCCCGTCGAGCCGGCGCCGGGGCTGTGGGCCGCGCGGATCGTCACGGACGAGTGGTTCCGCGGTGAGCTGACCGCCCTCCAGGACCGCGGCCACGGCCTGTTCGACCTGCTCGGCGCCACCCCGCTGGACGGCGAGGAGCTGACCGCGCTGCCCGGGGTGGAGGCCATCGCGCTGCTGCGCGCCCTGCGCGCCGCCCAGACCGCCCCGCCCGGCACCGGCTGGGACGTCCTCGTCGTCGACATGCCACCCGCGCCGGACACCGTCGCGCTGCTGGCGCTGCCCGAGCAGCTGCGGCGCTATCTGCGGCGGCTGCTGCCCGCCGAGCGGCAGGCGGCCCGTGCGCTGCGGCCGATGCTGGCCCAGCTGGCGGGGGTGCCGATGCCCGCGCAGAAGCTGTACGAGACGGCCGAGCGCTGGGAGCGGGAGCTGGCCGCCGTCCAGGGTGTGATCGAGTCCGAGGCGACCACCGTACGGCTGGTCGTGGAGCCCGGGCCGCTCGCCGACCGGGCGGTGCGCACCGCCCGCGCCGGGCTGGCGCTGCACGGCTGCCGGGTGGAGGCGGTGATCGCCAACCGGCTGCTGCCGACCGGCACCTCCGACCCGTGGCTCGCCGCGCTGTCGGGCCAGCAGCAGGACGCGCTCAAGGAGCTGTACGAGCAGTGGGCCCCGGCCATCCCGGTCCGTGAGCTGCCGCATCTGGGCCGCGATCCGCACGGCCTCGGCGACCCGCGGCCCGCCGAGCCGCACTCGGTCGAGCCGTACTCCGCCGAGCCGTACTCCGCCGAGCCGTACTCCGCCGAGCCGTACTCCGCCGAGCCGTACTCCGCCGAGCCGTACTCCGCCGAGCCGCACCCCGGCGACGGCGTCCGGCGTGCCCCGGCCGGGCTCGCCGACCTCGCCGGGGCCGTCGGGGCCCCCGGGGCGCGGCCCGACCGCCCCGCCCCCGACCCCTGGACCGTCGAGGACCGGCTGGCCGAGGCCGGGGTGCTGCTGTGGCGGCTGCCGCTGCCCGGCGCCGGCCGCGACGGGCTCTCCCTGGTGCGCCGGGGCGACGAACTGATCGTCACCGTCGCGCCGTTCCACCGGGTGCTGCCGCTGCCGTCCGCGCTGCGCCGCTGCACCGTGTCCGGCGCCGGGCTGCGCGACGGATGGCTCCAGGTGCGCTTCACCCCCGACCTGGACCTGTGGCCGAAGCGGCTCTGACACCCGCGTCCACGACGGCCGGTCTCCGGCTCTGACCCCACCCCCCTCCTTCGGGTAACGTCGGTCACAAGCCCGGATGAACGTCACCGGGCAGCCCGCATCCCCGCCGCAGGAGTTCGCCATGAGCGATGCCACCGAGCGCCCCCCGGAGCCCCCGGTCACCGAAGTGCCGGTCACCGAGATCGATCCCGACGCCTGGGAGCGGGCCTGTGAGGAGGACCTCGCGGCCGAGCGGGCCAGGCAGCGGGCCCGGCAGACCACCGAGGAGCCGGGAAGCGTGGCCGAGGAGTTCCTCAAGCTGGCCGACGCGCTCGCCGAGAAGGTCGCCCAGACGCCGATCGCCGGGACGGCAGTTCAGGGGGCCGTACAACAATTGATCGCACAGGCGAAAGCCGGCGTAGAACCGGTCATAGAGCGCAATCCAGAGGTTTTCGAACATCTCGCCAGCGCCGGATCCGAGCTGCTCGCCGCCTATCGCGCCGCCGTTACCGGCCAGGAGCGACGCTGGACCCAGGGCACGGAGGGTGACCCCAAGGGCGACGGCGAGAAATCCGAGAGTTCGAGTAGTGAACACATCGACCTCGACTGAGCGACACCTCCGGTACCGTTAGCCTCGGCGGGGTTCGACCAAATAACTGAGGGACTCATGGGACTCACCATCGGCGTCGACATCGGCGGCACGAAGATCGCGGCCGGCGTGGTCGACGAAGAGGGCTCGATTCTCGAGACGAGCCAGGTTTCGACCCCGCACACTCCCGAGGGAGTCGTCGACGCCATCGCGGACGCGGTGCGCATCGTCAGCGAGGGGCATGAGATCGAGGCCGTCGGCATCGGCGCGGCCGGCTATGTGGACGACAAGCGCGCCACGGTGCTCTTCGCGCCCAACATCAACTGGCGGCACGAGGCGCTCAAGGACAAGGTCGAGCAGCGCGTCGGCCTGCCCGTCGTGGTGGAGAACGACGCGAACGCCGCGGCCTGGGGCGAGTACCGCTTCGGCGCCGGGGTCGGCCATGACGACGTCGTGTGCATCACCCTCGGCACCGGCCTCGGCGGCGGCATCATCATCGGCGGCAAGCTGCACCGCGGCCGGTTCGGCGTCGCGGCCGAGTTCGGCCACATAAGGGTCGTCCCGGACGGACTGCTGTGCGGCTGCGGCAGCCAGGGCTGCTGGGAGCAGTACGCCTCCGGCCGCGCCCTGGTCCGCTACGCCAAGCAGCGCGCCGCCGCCACCCCGGAGAACGCCACGGTCCTGCTCGGCCTCGGCGACGGCACCTCCGAGGGCATCGAGGGCAAGCACATCAGCGACGCCGCCCGCCAGGGCGACCCCGTCGCCATCGACTCCTTCCGCGAGCTGGCCCGCTGGGCCGGGGCCGGGCTCGCCGACCTCGCCTCGCTCTTCGACCCCTCGGCGTTCATCGTCGGCGGCGGGGTCTCCGACGAGGGCGATCTCGTCCTGGAGCCGATCCGCAAGTCCTTCCGGCGCTGGCTGGTGGGCAATCAGTGGCGTCCGCACGCCCAGGTGCTCGCCGCCCAGCTCGGCGGCAAGGCCGGGCTCGTCGGCGCCGCCGACCTGGCTCGCCAGGGCTGAGACGCGAGGGGGGAACGTGCCGCTCGCGGACCTGCCCGGATCCACCACCGGCCCGGAAGCGGCGGTGGTGCGGGTGCTCAGCTACAACATCCGCTCGATGCGGGACGACCGCGAGGCGCTGGCCCGGGTGATCCGGGCCTGTGCCCCCGATGTCGTCTGCGTCCAGGAGGCGCCGCGCTTCTTCCGCTGGCGCAAGGCCGCCGCCTGGCTGGCCCGGGAGACCGGCCTCGTCTACACCACGGGCGGGGCCACCGCCGCCGGCCCGATGATCCTCACCTCGCTGCGCGCCCATGTGGAGCGCGCCGAGGACACCCTGCTGCCGCGCGTCCCCGGACTGCACCGCCGCGGTTTCGCCACCGCCGTGCTGCGCTTCGGCGGCGGCCACCGCGACACCGGCCTGCGCGACATTGGCCTCCGCGACAGCGGCCGCCCGGAGAACGGGGGTGGCAACGGCGTCCGGCTCGGCGTGGTCAGCTGCCATCTGAGCCTCGCCGAGGCCGAGCGCTACGAACAGGCCGGGATGCTGCTGGACCATCTGACCGGGCTGGACGTCCCGTACGCCCTCGCGGCCGGTGACATCAACGACCGACCGGACGGCCGCGCCTTCCGCCGGATCGCGGGGAAGCTGCGGGACGGCTGGGCCACCGAGCCCTGGGGGAGCGAGGCCACCTTCTCCCCCACGGACCCGCACCAGCGCATCGACGGGATCTTCGCCTCGGAGGGCATCGAGATCATCGGCTGTGGGGTCCCGGCCGGGCTGCCGGGCGTCACCGACGCGGACCTCCGCGCGGCCACGGACCACCTTCCGGTGCTGGCCGCGCTCAGACTGCCCCGGGTGTCCCCGGTCTGAGCGGCCGGGTGTGAACCGGAGCCGGGGCGCGCCCGGCTCCGGAGCGGTCAGACGACGGCGCCGCGCCCCGGGTCCTCGTCCTCGTCCTCGTCGTCGTCCTTCATCCGCAGCACCAGTGTGACGAAGCCGCCCAGGAATCCGCCGACGCCCAGCGTGGCGATCCACCAGACCATCTCCACCTGGAACAGCACCACTCCGAGCAGCAGCAGCGGCCCGCCCAGCACTCCGAGCCAGGCGAAGCGGGAGGTGGTGTCGGACTCGGGCAGCGGGGGCGGCTCGGGCGGGACGAAGTGGCCCTCGTCGGTCTCGTCGAAGTCGTCCTCGGACGGCTCCTCGGGCTCCCAGTCGCGGGGGCCCACCCCCGGGGCGTAGACGATGAAGCCGCCCGGCTTCCCGGTCTTGTCGGGCTTGGTCAGCCCGCCCGTGGCCGCCTCGCCGCCACCGGACCCGTCGGCCTCGGCGTCGGTGTCGGTGTCGGTGTCGCCGTCCGCCGCGGACCGGCGGTCCCGGTCCCGGTCCCGGTCCTCGTTGAGGTTCTCGGCGGCGGGCCATCGCTCGGCGCCCGGCGGGTCCGGCGGCTCCTCCCCGTACGCGGCGACGATCGCGGCGAAGGCGGCGTCGTCGTCCCGCCGCGCGTCCGCCTCGTTCTCATTCGAGTCGCGCTCAGCCACTGGCCGCCGCCCCCTCCTTTCCACTGCCCTTCCCGAGCCCGGTCCGGGTGGTGTCCTCACCCATACCCGCCGTCAGCCGGGTGATGAACGTGTCCGTCTCCTCGAAGATGAACTCGGCGTCGTGGTCCAGCGTCGCCACGTGGTAGCTGCGCTCCAGCAGCCGCTCGGTGACGTCCCGCGAGGACACCTGACTCAGGATGCGCTCGGAGTCGGCCGGCGGCACCACATGGTCCTGCGGGCTGTGCATCACCAGCAGCGGCTGGGTCACCTGCGGCAGTTCGGCGTCGACCACCCGGTAGAAGCGGCGCATCGAGTGCACGGCGTGCAGCGGCATCCGCTCGTAGCCGGACTCCCGCGCCCCCGGCTTGGCGATGTCGCTCACGATGCCCTTCACCGACGGCACCAGATGACGCAGCACCGGAAGGGCCACGGCCAGCGGATCGTGGATGCGGTTGGCCGGATTCACCACGGCCACGCCGCTGATCGCCGCGCCGTGCTGGGCCGCCAGCCGGAGCGCCAGCGCCCCGCCCATCGAGAGCCCGCAGACGAACACCCGCTCACAGGACCGGGAGAGCCTGGTCAGCTCGCGGTCCACCTCCGCGTACCAGTCCTGCCAGCCGGTGACGGCGAGATCCTGCCAGCGCGTGCCATGGCCGGGAAGCAGCGGCAGCGAGACGGTCAGACCACGTGCTGCGAGATGGTCGGCCCAGGGCCGGACGGACTGTGGGGAGCCGGTGAATCCGTGACAGACGAGGACGCCGATCTCTCCGCCGTCGTGGCGGAACGGCTCGGCTCCGGGCAGGAGCGGCACCACGGATCTCCGTTCGCTGGGGAAGCGGGCTCGACGTCCTCAGCGTACGCGGCGCGCCGCATACGGGGTAGGCAGGTTAAGGTCTCCTCGTCGGATACAGGAGGTCCCGGTTGTTCTACAGCGCAATGAAGCTGTCGGTGGGTGGCGCCTTGAAGCTCACCTTCCGGCCCTGGGTGGAGGGGCTGGAGCACGTCCCCGCCGAGGGTCCGGCCATCCTCGCGAGCAACCACCTCTCCTTCTCCGACTCCTTCTTCCTGCCCGCGGTGCTCGACCGCAAGGTCACCTTCATCGCCAAGCAGGAGTACTTCACCACCCCCGGGGTCAAGGGGCGGCTCACCGCGGCCTTCTTCAAGGGCGTCGGGCAACTCCCGGTGGACCGCTCGGGCTCGCGCGGCGCCGGTGAGGCCGCCATCAAGGCGGGCATCGATGTGATCAAGCGGGGTGAGCTCTTCGGCATCTACCCCGAGGGCACCCGCTCGCCCGACGGCCGGCTCTACCGGGGCAAGCCGGGCGGTCTGGCCAGGGTCGCGCTCGCGACCGGCGCCCCGGTGATCCCGGTTGCGATGATCGACACCGAGAAGATCCAGCCTCCCGGCAAGGTCATGCCGAAGCTGATGCGGCCCGGCATCCGGATCGGCAAGCCGCTGGACTTCAGCCGCTACCACGGCATGGACGGCGACCGCTTCATCCTGCGCTCGGTGACCGACGAGGTCATGTACGAGATCATGAAGCTCTCCGGCCAGGAGTACGTGGACGTCTACGCCACCGCCGCCAAGCGGCAGATCGCGGAGGCGGAGACGGCCCGGAAGCAGGCCGAGAAGAAGCAGGCCGAGAAGGAGAAGGACAAACACAAGTCCGGCGCTTGAGCCGCGTCGGCACCGGGGGTGGGGGACGTTGACGGAGCGGTCCAGGGAGCGGTCCGGACGGGAGCGCGCCGGGGGCGAGCGCGTGGTGCGGATGTCCGTCGAACAGCCGCTGTGGCAGGCGTTGACCGCCTACCGGGTACTCACCCTGCTCTACGCGCTCGGCCTGTGCGTCTACTCCTTCGACGACTACGACCATCCGATCGGCGCCGTCGTCTACATGGCGGTGCTGACGCTGTGGACGGCGCTCACCTTCCGGATGGTCACCTCCGCCGAGCGCTGCACCCGGCGGTTCCTCGTCGGCGACCTCGGCATCGCGGTGACCGGCATTCTGCTCACCCCGCTCGTGGACAGCCACGACCGGATCGCCGAGGGCACGCCCACGCTGCCTTCCATATGGACGATGGGCGCGGTCCTCGGCTTCGCCATCAAGGGCGGCTGGCGCTGGGGCGCCTCGGCCTCCACCGTGGTCTGCGCCGCCAATGTGATCGAGCGCGGCGGATTCGCCCAGGACACCGTCCACATGCTGGCGTTGGTGTGGGTGGCGAGCGTGGGCATCGGCTATGTGGTCGAGGTGGCCCGCGCCAGTGAGCGCACCCTCGCCCGCGCGCTGCGCATCGAGGCGGCCACCCGGGAGCGGGAGCGGCTGGCCCGCGACATCCACGACAGCGTGCTCCAGGTGCTCGCCATGGTGCAGCGGCGCGGCGCCGCGATCGGCGGCGAGGCGGCCGAACTCGGCCGGATGGCGGGGGAGCAGGAGATCGCGCTGCGCACCCTGGTCTCCACCGGTCTGGTGACCCGGCCGCGTACGGGGGACGGGACGGAGGCCGCGGCCGACCCGGGCGCCCTCCCGGACGCCGACGACCCGCCGGTCGCGCCCTGCCCGCCCGACCCCGAGCGCTCCGACGGCGGCCCCTGCGATCTGCGGGCCCTGCTGGCCCCGCACGCGGGCTCCCGGGTCACCTTCTCCGAGCCGGGCGCCCCGGTGCTCCTCCCGGCGGGCGTCGCCGGGGAGTTGGCCGCCGCCGTCGGCGCCTCCCTGGACAACGTGCGGGTCCACGCCGGGGAGGACGCCCACGCCTGGATCCTGCTGGAGGACGAGCCGGACGCGGTGATGGTGACCGTACGGGACGACGGCCCCGGCATCCCCGAGGGGCGGCTGGCGGACGCCGAGGCGGAGGGGCGGCTGGGGGTGGCCCTGTCGATCCGGGGGCGGCTGCGCGACCTCGGCGGCACCGCCGAGTGGATCTCGGCGCCGGGGCAGGGCACCGAGGTGGAGTTGACGGTTCCGAAGGCGTCGGCGAAGAAGGCGAAGCAGAAGGGGGAAGCGGCACGATGACCGCTCAGCACGACGGCCGCCCGGTGACGGTGATGGTGGTCGACGACCATCCGATGTGGCGTGACGCGGTGGCCCGGGACCTGGCCGAGGCCGGGTTCGACGTGGTGGCCACGGCCGGGGACGGACCGCAGGCGGTCCGCCGGGCCAAGGCCGCGGGGCCCGACGTCCTGGTGCTCGACCTCAACCTGCCCGGGCTGCCCGGGGTCGAGGTGTGCAAGGAGGTCCTCGCCGACCGCCCCGAACTGCGGGTGCTGGTGCTCTCCGCGAGCGGTGAGCACGCGGACGTCCTGGAGGCGGTCAAGTCCGGGGCCACCGGCTATCTGCTGAAGTCGGCCAGCACCGAGGAGCTGCTGGACGCGGTGGGCCGCACGGCGGCCGGCGACCCGGTGTTCACCCCCGGCCTCGCGGGCCTGGTGCTCGGTGAGTACCGGCGGCTCGCGGGCGAGCCCACCCCCACCGCCGCCGACCGGCCCGCCGCCCCGCAGCTCACCGAGCGTGAGACGGAGGTGCTGCGGCTGGTGGCCAAGGGGCTTTCGTACAAGCAGATCGCCGAGCGGCTGGTCATCTCGCACCGCACGGTGCAGAACCACGTCCAGAACACCCTCGGCAAGCTCCAGCTGCACAATCGCGTGGAGCTGGTCCGCTACGCCATCGAGCGCGGCCTGGACGACGCCTGACGCCGTCCGGCCGCGTCCGGTGACAGCGCGTCACCCCCTCGTACGGGTGAAGTTCAAAACCAACTCCCCTGATCCGCACGGGAATCGTCCGACGCCCCATCCCGTGTGACCTGGATCACCGTTAGCGTGGCTCTCCGTACCGGGCCCAATCACGGGATTCCACGGGAGAAGGGAAGAAACGATGCGGGTCGGAGTGCTGACCGGCGGCGGTGACTGCCCCGGGCTCAACGCGGTCATCCGCGCCGTCGTGCGCAAGGGCGTACAGGAATACGGCTATGACTTCATCGGCTTCCGGGACGGCTGGCGCGGCCCTCTCGAGAACGACACCGTTCCCCTCGACATCCGCGCGGTGCGCGGCATCCTGCCGCGCGGCGGCACCATCCTCGGCTCCTCCCGCACCAACCCGCTCAAGAGCGAGGACGGCATCCGCCGGGTCAAGGAGACCCTGGCCAAGCAGGAGGTCGACGCGCTGATCGCGATCGGCGGCGAGGACACGCTCGGCGTCGCCGCCCGGCTCTCCGGCGACTACGGCATCCGCTGTGTCGGCGTCCCCAAGACCATCGACAACGATCTGTCCGCCACCGACTACACCTTCGGCTTCGACACCGCCGTCAACATCGCCACCGAGGCCATCGACCGGCTCCACACCACCGCCGAATCGCATATGCGCGTGCTCGTCGTCGAGGTGATGGGCCGTCACGCCGGGTGGATCGCCCTGCACTCGGGGCTGGCCGGCGGTGCCAATGTCATCCTCCTCCCCGAACAGCGCTTCGACGTCGACCAGGTCTGCGCCTGGGTCGAGTCCCGTTTCAAGATCCGCTACGCCCCGATCGTGGTCATCGCCGAGGGCGCGATGCCCAGGGACGGCGACGCCGTCCTCAAGGACGACACGCTGGACTCCTTCGGCCATGTCCGGCTCTCCGGGGTCGGCGAGTGGCTGGCCAAGGAGATCGAGAAGCGCACCGGCAAGGAGGCCCGCACCACCGTCCTCGGCCATGTCCAGCGCGGGGGCACGCCCAGCGCCTTCGACCGCTGGCTCGCCACCCGCTTCGGGCTGCACGCCATCGACGCGGTCCGGGACGAGGACTTCGGAAAGATGGTCGCGCTGCGCGGCACCGACATCATCCGGGTACCGCTTGCCGAGGCGACCGCACGGCTCAAGACGGTCGATCCCTCGCTCTACGCCGAGGCCGAGGTCTTCTTCGGCTGAGGCCGTCTGGGTGCAGTACGGCGATGGGCCGGGCGCGGAAACCGCGCCCGGCCCATCGTCACGCCGCCCTCCGGGCCGGTGGGCCCGTCGAACCAGCGGACCCTCGGGCGGGGGCCTTCGGAGCAGCTCGCCCCTCGGGCCCGCCGCCCCTTCAGACCGTGACGGCCGCCAGCAGCTCCGCCACCAGCGCCGCCCCGTCCCGCGACAGCACCGACTCCGGGTGGAACTGCACCCCGGCGAAGCCCGGCCCGCGCAGCGCGTGCACATCGCCGGTCGCCGGATCCCGGCTCAGCTCCACGCGGTGCATCGCCAGCTCCGTCTCCGCCGCCTCGTCACAGCGCGCCGTGAAGGTGTTGTAGAAGCCGACGGTCTCCGCGCGCCCGAAGAAGTCGATCCGCTCCTGGGCGCCCTGGAACGGCACGTCCTTGCGCACGATCTCCAGCCCCAGCTCGGCCGCGATCAGCTCGTTCCCCAGGCACACCCCCAGCAGCCCGTGGCGGTGCCCGGCCACCAGCTCGGCGGCCAGCGCCCGCAGGAACCGCATCTTCGGGTCGGCCCGGTCGCCCGGGTCGCCGGGACCCGGGCCGAGCACCACGGGCCCCTGGTGTGCCAGCGCCGCCTCCCGTACCCCCGGCTCGTCGTACCGCCGCACGGTCACGGTCAGCCCCGAGTTGCGCAGCAGATGCGCCAGCATCGCGGTGAAGGTGTCCTCGGCGTCGATCACCAGGGCATGCCCGGACAACCCCCCGGCCTGGGGCTCCTCGGGGGCCTGCATCCGCAGCCAGAACGGCGCCAGGTCCGCCCGCCGCGCGTCCAGCGCCGCCCTTACCCGCGGATCGTCCGTGAGCCGCGGCCGTGGGCCCTCCGCCTCGGGCCGTACGGGCGCGGGCCGCACGCCCAGCGCGGTCAGCACCCCGGCCGCCTTCGCATGGGTCTCGGCCACTTCGCCGCGCGGATCCGAGTGGCGGACCAGCGTGGCGCCGACGGCCACCTTCAGCGATCCCCCGGCGTCGATGTCGGCGGTGCGGATCAGGATCGGCGAGTCCAGGGTCTGGGCACCGCCGCCGTCCCGGCCGATCAGCGCGAGCGCCCCGGCGTAGTAGCCGCGGCCGCCGGGCTCGTACCGCTCGATCACCCGGCACGCGTTCTGCACCGGGGAGCCGGTGACGGTCGCCGCGAACATCGTCTCGCGGAGCACCTCGCGGACGTCGAGCGAGGAGCGGCCGCGCAGCTCGTACTCGGTGTGCGCGAGGTGCGCCATCTCCTTGAGCCGGGGCCCGATCACGGTGCCGCCCATGTCGCCGACGGTGCACATCATCTTCAGCTCCTCGTCCACGACCATGGACAGCTCCTCCACCTCCTTGCGGTCGTGCAGGAACTCCAGCAGCCCCTCGGCGCTCGGCCCGCCCTCGGGGTAGCGGTACGTCCCGCTGATCGGGTTCATCACCACCGTGCCCCCGGACATCCGCACATGCACCTCCGGACTGGCCCCCACCAGCGTCCGCCCGTCCGCCAGCCGCACGACATAGGTCCAGTACGCGCCCCGCTCCCCGGCCAGCAGCCGCCGGAAGAGCGCGAGCGCGTCGGTACTCGCGAACCCCGGGATCTCGCCCCGGAAGGTCCGCCGGATGACGAAGTTGGCGCCCTCCCCGGTGCCGATCTCGTCCTCGATGACCCGGTTCACGATCTCCGCGTACGCGTCGTCGGCCACGTCGAACGCCCCGTCCTCGACCCGCACCGGATGCCCGGGCAGCGCCTCCAGTGCCTCGGCGAGCGGCAGCTCGTAGCGCTCCTCCGGGCGCAGCACGGCCAGCGGTGTGCCGTCGTCGCGCACCTCGAACCCGCGCTCATGGATCTGCCGGAACGGCACCAGCGCGAGGGCGTCCGCCACCGGGGCGCCGTCCCGCGGGGCCCCGGTGGGCAGCGGGATGTCGGTCAGCCGCGCCACCTCGCCGACCGGTCCGAGCAGCACCTCGACGGTGTCGGGCGTCCGGCCGGGGGTGCGGCGGTGCAGCAGGGCGAAGGGCGGCGCGTCCTCGGAGAGCAGCCGTGCGACGACGGCCTGGGCATGGGGGTTCTGCATGGCGGGTGGTTCCTTCCGGAATGAGGAACGACCCGCGGAAACGCCGAAGGCCGCCCCTCGGGCGGCCTTCGCGAGATCTTGGGAGTGCGCGATTCAGTGGGCCGCCGGATGAGCGGTCCACCACCAGGTCATGGTCAGTCGCGCGTGCATGCCGTGGACTCTACCTCAGTTCCAGGGGTTGGCGGGCTGGTCGTCGATCGCGGTCCAGAAGCGGGTGCCGTCCGGGACATAGCCGTACGCCCAGAAGGACCAGCCACCGCTCGCCTCCAGGTTGGCGCCGTACCGGCCGTCGTGGAACTCGGCCTCCCGCCAGTCCGCACCGTAGTACCGCGCACAGATCGCGTCCGCCGCGGCCCGGCTGGTCAGCGACTTGCCCAGTACGGGCGGCGTCGCGGCCACGGTGCCGCGTGCCCAGCCCGCGTAGAAGTCCGGGGTGATCCCACTGGGCACGGCGCTGCCATTGACTCTCAGGCACAGCATGGGGAGTGTCGCCGTGGCGGCGGTGTCACCGTTGTACGCGTCGGTCGCGGAGTCCGCGCCCACCCTGAGCGTGCCGTCGGTCCCCTTCGCGAGCACGGTCCAGGTCATCCCCGACGGGATGGCCGACGAGTCCGCCTGGGCGGGGGTGGCGCCCAGCGATATCAGTACGAGCGAGGCGGCGGCCGCGAAGGCGGCGGCACCGCGGCGGAGCAACTTCCTCATGGGGCACTCCTTCGGATGAGGACCGGCCACGGGGGTGGGCCGGTCACCCGAACAGCGTCCGAGGAATGCACGGTTCCATCACGACATCTTCACGACATGACCGTAAACGGCCAGAGGATGCCCGGACGCCCGTTCTTGCGCGACGCGTCCTGCGTGTGCTTGGTGCGGACCTTCGTCACGCGGAGCGCTTGCCCACGGAGGTGAGGTCGATGTCGATGGTGAACGGCGTCGTGCACTTGAGCTGGTTGTGGTGGATACCGGTCAAGGCGAAGCACTCGTTGGCCGGGTCGCGTTCGTAGACGTAGACCACGGTCCGCCCCGCGTCGTTCTCCACCCGCCAGTAGTGCCGGATGCCCGCCTTCGCGTACTTCCGGGGCTTGGTGTCGCGGTCCCGCTCCTCCGAGTCCGGCGACACGGCCTCGACGGCCAGCACGACGTCTTCGGGGACGTAGTACGTGGACGGCTCGTCGCGGTCGTACGCCTCGCTGGTCACCACGACCACGTCCGGCTCGGGGGCCTGGCGCTTCGCGAGTCGTACGGTCATCTCCCGGTCGGCCCGCAGTCCGTCCGGGGCCTGCCGGTCCAGCTCCGCGACCAGCAGATTGATCACCCGGCTGTGCCATTTTTCCTGCGGGCTCACGAAGACGAGGCTCCCGTCGATGAGCTCGGTGTGCGGGGGAAGTTCGGGCAGCCGCAGGAGATCCTCGGCGGTGAATCCGCCGGGAGGTGGGATCACCCAGTCCGGCAGCGGCGCGGCGCTCATGGGGGACAGCGTACGCGGGAATCGGTGTCGTGACCGCCCGTCCGCGAGGGCGGGCGGTCACGGTCGTTCAGTCGTGGGGCGAGAGCGGACGAGGGCTCGCGATGGTGGAGCTGATCGCGGACGCCTGGGGCATCGACCGCGCCGAGGGCGCACCTGGCAGGAAGGTGTGGTTCGAGCTCAAAGCGTGAGGGGCGCCGTCTCACACCGTGGGCAGCGGGCTGGACGGCCGTGGAGACCCCGTAACCTTGTGCGGGTGACCGTGAACGCTGAAACCCACGCCGGTGGCCACACCTGGCAGTCTCTTCCCGCGGCGCAGCAGCCCGACTGGCCGGACCGAGCGGCTCTGCGCGATGTGATCGCTGAGCTCGAGTCCTATCCGCCGCTCGTCTTCGCGGGCGAGTGCGACGCGCTGCGGCACCGCCTGGGGGCCGTGGCGCGGGGCGAGGCGTTTCTGCTCCAGGGCGGTGACTGCGCCGAGGCATTCGACGGCGTGGGCGCCGACCAGATCCGGAACAAGCTCAAGACGCTCCTCCAGATGGGCGCCGTGCTGACCTACGCCGGGTCCGTCCCGGTGGTGAAGGTGGGCCGGATCGCCGGGCAGTACAGCAAGCCGCGCTCCAAGCCGACCGAGACCCGGGACGGGGTGACCCTGCCCACTTACCGTGGCGACTCCGTCAACGGGTTCGAGTTCACCCCCGAGGCGCGGATCCCGGACCCGCAGCGGCTGAAGCGGATGTACCAGGCGTCGGCCTCGACGCTGAACCTGGTGCGCGCCTTCACCACCGGCGGCTACGCGGACCTGCGGCAGGTGCACGCCTGGAACCAGGACTTCGTGAAGTCCTCGCCCTCGGGTCAGCGCTACGAGGCGCTGGCGCGCGAGATCGACCGGGCGCTGGCCTTCATGAACGCCTGCGGGGTGGACCCGGAGGAGTTCAAGACGGTCGAGTTCTTCTCCTCGCACGAGGCGCTGGTCCTGGACTACGAGACGGCGATGACCCGCACCGACTCGCGCACCGGTGAGCTGTACGACGTCTCCGGCCACATGGTCTGGATCGGCGAGCGCACCCGGCAGCTGGACGGGGCGCATATCGAGTTCGCCTCCAAGGTCCGCAACCCGGTGGGCGTGAAGCTGGGCCCGACGACCACGCCGGAAGAGGCGCTGTCGCTGATCGAGCGGATCGACCCGGACCGCGAGCCGGGCCGGCTGACCTTCATCACCCGGATGGGCGCGGACAAGATCCGCGAGAAGCTGCCCAACCTGGTGGAGAAGGTGACCGCCTCGGGTGCGCAGGTCGCCTGGGTCTGCGACCCGATGCACGGCAACACCTTCGAGGCGGCCTCCGGACACAAGACCCGCCGCTTCGACGACGTGCTGGACGAGGTCAAGGGCTTCTTCGAGGTCCACAAGGAGCTCGGCACCCATCCGGGCGGCATCCATGTGGAGCTGACCGGCGACGATGTCACGGAGTGCGTGGGCGGCGGCGACGAGATCTTCGTCGACGATCTGCACCAGCGCTACGAGACGGCGTGCGACCCGCGGCTCAACCGCAGCCAGTCGCTGGACCTGGCGTTCCTGGTGGCGGAGATGTACCGGGACCAGTAGGGACCGGCCAGTAGAGCCTGGCCAGCAGAGATCATAAAGACGCGGGTGGGGCGCGGATCACATGGATCCGCGCCCACTGTGCGTTGTGGGGGTCAGGCGCGGCAGGTAAGGTAAGGGTTACCTCACTGATCAAGGCCATCGTCGACGCCACCGCTGGAGAGTCCGTGTACGTCTGCTCATGCTTCGGGATCACCGAGCAGCAGGTGCGTCAGCACGCGGAAACGGGCGCGTGCACCCCGCGCCAGATCGCCGGTGCCTGCAAGGCGGGCACGGACTGCGGATCGTGCGTGCGGAAGATCCAGGCGCTGCTGGGCCGCGGAGCCTGCCCCCGGCGCGAGGCGCTGGACCCGGTCGTCCTGACCACGGCCGTGACGACGGCGTCCGCCGCCGCTTCGCTCCCGGGGTCGACGGCGGCCGAGGCGGCCTGACCGGCGGGACCGGTCCGGTCGCCGCGAGCTCTGCCGCCGCGAGTTCCGCCGCCGTGGGCTCGGTGGCCGCGGGCTCAGTGGCCCTTGCCGTTCCCGGAGTAGTTGTCGCCGTTGTCGCTGGGCTGCTCGATCTGCTGGGCGATGTAGAGCGGCTCGCCGAGCTTCTCGATCAGCTCCAGCTGGGTGTCGAGATAGTCGATGTGGAGTTCCTCGTCGGCGAGGATGTACTCGAAGAGATTCGCCGAGGTGATGTCCGCCTTGGACCGCATCAGCTCGATGCCCCGCTTGAGGCGGTCGATCGCCTCGATCTCCACCTGCCGGTCGGCCTGGAACATCTCGGTCAGCGTCTGGCCCACCCGGACATGGAAGAGCCGCTGATAATTGGGCAGCCCATCCAGAAGAAGGATGCGGTCGGTGAGGATCTCCGCATGCTTCATCTCGTCGAAAGACTCCGACCGGGTGTATTTGGCAAGCCGAGTCCAGCCAAAGTGGTCCTGCATCTTTGAGTGCAGAAAGTACTGATTGATCGCGGTCAGCTCGCCGGTCAGCTGCTCGTTGAGGAACTCGAGGACCTCGGGGTCACCCTGCATCGGAGGGGCTCCTTCCAATCCGATCGGGAACGGCAGGTTCCGCGCATCGTCGCACCGCGTCTGTTGGGGCGTCCAGTAAGTGCACGCTTAGTGCGAGTTGTACCCGTCCCTGATGCCCTGGTCACGACCACCCCCGGCGGTCTGAGACCATGGAGCCCATGGGTCAGTCGGAAAGCCGCGAGGGGGAGCTTGCGAAGCTGCCTCCTGGGCAGCGACTGCAACGCGGTTGGCCGGTTACGCACTATGGGCCGGTCCCCAAGTTCAAGCCGGACCGATGGGAGTTCCGGGTCTTCGGCGCCACGGCGGACGGCGAAAAGCACTGCTGGACGCATGAGGAGTTCTCGGCCCTGCCGTACTCGACGGTCGTGGCCGATCTGCACTGCGTCACCAAATTCAGCATGCTCGACGCCGAATGGGGCGGGGTTTCCTCGCTGGAGATCGCGAAGCTCGCACCGCCGGCGCCCGATGTCACCCATGTGATGGTGTGGGCCGAATACGGGTTCAGCTCGAATCTGCGGCTCTCCGACTTCATGGCGGAGACCACGATTTTCGCCACCCACAAGGACGGCGAGCCGCTCACCGCCGAGCACGGCTTTCCGGTGCGGCTGGTGGTGCCCCATCTGTATGCCTGGAAGGGCCCGAAATGGGTGCGCGGGGTGGAGTACATGACCGCCGACCGCCGTGGCTTCTGGGAGGAGCGCGGCTATCACAACATCGGCGACCCCTGGACGGAGAAGCGCTACTCCTACCAGGAGGAGCCGGGCGACGGCCCGGAGCTCTGAGCTCCGGGCCGGGCCGCCGGGGCGCGGTCAGTGGTACTGGTGGACCACCGCATGCCCCTTGCCCCGCCCGATCATCCACCTGTTGACCGGCGTGGTGACCAGGAACGCCACCGCGAACGACAGGGCCAGGCTGAGCCAGAAGAGAACGTCCGACAGCGTCGCGTCCATCGCGCCCGGGAAGACGACGATCGTCGCGTTGTCGGCCAGCTCCATGATCGTGATCGATACGGTGTCGGCCGCCAGCGCCACCCGTAGCGCGCTGCGCACATCGAGCCCCGCCCGCAGCACGCCCCGCATCGTCAGGGAGTAGCCGAAGACGAAGGCGAGCACGATCGCCAGGATCATCGTCGGGACGTTGTGCCAGGCCAGGGCCGTGCCGATGGCCATGCCCACGATCTCGCCGATGGCGCAGCCGGTGAGGCAGTGCAGGGTGGCCTGCGCGGCCATCGACCAGCTGGTCGCGCCCCCGTGGTGTTCGCGTTGGCCATGGTGCTCATGAGGTCCGCTCTGCGTGTGCTCATGCTGTGGCATGTCCGTACCCCCAGCGGTGATCGCGGATTCGTCGACCATGTCAACGTTATACCCCCTAGGGGTATTCCTCAATGCGCCGGGCGCGTTCTCAGGCCACCCCGGAGCGCAGTTCCTTCAGCCGGGCCACGTCCGCCGCATGCCCCTCCGTACCGCCCGGCGTCTCGATCACCAGCGGCACCCCGTCGGTCGCGGGGTGGGCGAACAGCTCGCGGAACGGCTCGGCCCCGATATGCCCGGCGCCGATGTTCGCGTGCCGGTCCTTGTGGGCGCCGACCACGTCCTTGGAGTCATTGGCGTGGATCAGTCTGAGCCGCCCCTCACCGGCGACGGCCACCAGCTCGTCCAGCGTCTGCTTCACACCGCCCGGGGCGGCGAGGTCATGCCCCGCCGCGAACACATGGCAGGTGTCCAGGCAGACCCCCAGCCGGGGATGCCGGTCCAGCGCCTCGAAGTACGGCCCCAGATCCTCCACCAGCGCGCACAGCGAGGTGCCCTGCCCCGCGGTGGGCTCCAGCAGCAGCCAGGGGTCGTCGTCCCGGGTCAGCTCGTCCAGCAGCGGCAGCACCCGCTCCCGTACCTGCGCGATCGCGGTGGCACGCGGACGTCCCCCGGTCGCCGAGCCGGTGTGGACGACCACGCCGAGCGCGCCGATCTCCCGGCCGCGCCGGAGCGAATGGCGCAGGGACGCGACGGAGCGTTCGGCCGTGGCCTCGGTGTGCGAACCGAAGTTGATCAAGTAGGGGGCGTGGACGTACACCGGTATCGACCGCTCGGCGCAGCCGGCCCGGAACGCCTCGTCCTGGGCGGGCGTACCGGCCGGGGTGGCCCAGCCGCGCGGATTGGCGACGAAGACCTGGACGGTCTCGGCGCCGATGTCGGCGGCGTGCGCCAGACCGACGGTGGCCAGGCCACCGGCCACACGGATATGGCCACCGATGGGGTTGCGGATGCGATGCGTACTCACGTCATCAAGGGTCCCAGGTGCGAAGGGCCCCCTCATCCACCCCTCAGAACACGCCGCCCTTGGTCCTGATCGTGATCGTGCTGCCCTTGGGCGCCTTGTCGCCGCCCTCCACCGACTGGTCCCGCACCTTGTCCCCGGGGAACAGCAGCGCCTTCTCGACGTCCACCTCGAACCCGGCGTCCTCCAGCTCCGCCTTGGCGTCGTCCACGTTCATCCCCGTGACGTCCGGCACCTCGACCATCTGCACGCCCTTGGAGATGGTCAGCGTCACCGTGTCGCCCTTGGCGGCCTCGTCGTCCGTCGACGGGGACTGCTCGGCGACCGAGCCCTTGTCCTCCTCCGAGAACACCTGCCGCTCGGCGATCTTCACCTTGAAGCCCCCGTCCTCCAGCGTGGACCGGGCGTCGTCGGCCGAATCGCCCACCACATCCGGGACGTCGACCGGCTCGCCCTTGCTGACCACGATCGACACCGGCGTCTCGGGGCGGCGCACCGAGTCGGGGCCCGGGCTGGTGGAGAGGACCGAGCCCTGGGCCGTCTCACTGCTGAAGCGGCCGGTGACCTTGCCGACCGTGAGCCCCTGGTCCGCGATCTTCCGCTTGGCCTCGGCGAGCGGCATGCCCACCACATTGGGCACCTCGGCCCGCGGGCGCCCCTGGGAGACCCGGATGGTCACGGTGCCGGTGTCCCGGACGCGCTCGCCCGGTCCGGGCTTGGAGCCGATGACCTTCCCCTTGGGGATGACATCGCTGAACTCGTTGACGACCTTCACATCGAGACCCGCGCCGTGCAGCTTCTTCTCGGCCTCCGCCTGGGTCTTCCGCAGCACCGGCGGGACCTCGGTGAACTGGCCGACGCTGATGTACCAGACCCCGAGGCCGAGGGCGATCGCCAGCACCACAGCGGCGGCGATCGTCACGATCCCGCGGCGCGGCAACCGGCCCCGGCCGCCGCGGCCGCCCCGGTGGTGCCCGTCCCGCCGGGGCGGTTCCGGGGGCAGCTCCAGACGGCTGGTGTGGTTGAGCTGGTCCTGGTCGCCGACGGCCCCCGCCGGGCGCGGAATCACCGCCGTACGGTTCTCCGACCCCGCCGAGTGGTCCTCCTTGGCCTGCGGCGGCACCGCGTCCAGCTGGTCGTCGGTCAGCGCGGCCCGCACCGCGCGCGTCGTGCTCAGCAGCGCGACGGCGTCGGCGGGGCGCGCCTCGACCGCGCGCGCGGTGGCGGAGGCCACCAGAGCGTCCAGCTCCGGGGCGACCCCGGGCGCGAGGGCGGAGGGCGGCGGGACGTCCTCGTTCAGGTGCTGGTAGAGGACCTGCGCCGGGGTACTGCCGCCGTGCGGCTTGGCGCCGGTCAGCATCTCGTACAGCACCACACCGCAGGCGTAGACATCGGCGCGGGTGTCGGCCGTGCCGTGCTCGATCTGCTCGGGCGCGAGATACGAGACGGTGCCGAGGACGCTGCCGGTGGAGGCGCTGGTGTTGGTGTCCACCGCCCGGACCAGGCCGAAGTCGGCGACCTTGACCCGGCCGTCGTCCCCGATCAGCACGTTCTCGGGCTTCATGTCGCGGTGGACGAAACCGGCGCGGTGGGCCGCGCCGAGCGCGGCCAGCACCGGCTCCAGGATGTCCAGCGCGGCGCGCGGATGCAGCGCCCCGCGCCCGCGGAGCACATCGCGCAGGGTGCAGCCGGAGACGTACTCCATGGCCAGATAGACATGGGCGCCGTCCGCTCCCTGGTCGTAGACGGCGACCACATTGGCGTGCGCGAGTCTCGCGACGGACTTCGCCTCCCGGATGAAGCGCTCGACGAAGGCGGCGTCGGAGGCGAGGCTCTGATGCATCACCTTCAGCGCGAGCACACGGTCCAGCCGGGTGTCGACGGCCCGGTAGACCGTTGCCATCCCGCCCACGGCGATGCGCGCCTCGATGCGGTAGCGGCCGTCGAGCTCCTGCCCGACGAGGGGGTCCTGGAGGGTCGTATCCACGGGGGAAGTCTACGAGGCGCCGATATCGGCCAGAACCGGCCGCCCCAGGTGGGGCGGGTACTTGCAGCGGAACGGTGACATCGGCGGGTCAGTTGTGCGACGCGGCGGCGATCGCGGCCAGCTCCTCCAGGGCGGAGGTCCAGGACAGCGTGGCGTACTCGGCGTGCTTGGCCTTGGCGTCGTCGGGCACGGTCAGGGCGCGGATACCGCTCTCCGCGAACCGCAGCCGGGTGCCCGGCCCCTCGGGCGAGAGCGCGAACTCCACGAGGGTGGCTTCGCCGGGGTCCGAGGGGGCGTGATCGGGCTCCAGGGCCAGCCGGAAGCGGAAGAGGGCGTCCGGAACCGCCCGCTCGACCATGCCGTGGAACTCTCCGTGCTCGTCCCAGCGGAACCGGAGCCGCCCGCCGGGGTGCGGATCGATCTCGCAGCCGCCGGGGGCGTACCAGGCGCGGATGTGTTCGGGCGTGGTCAGCACCCGCCACACCCGGTCGATCGGCGCCGGTACGTACACCTCGCGCTCGATCCGGTCGTCCACGGTCACGGTCACGGCGACCACCTCCGGGCTGTGGGCTGCTCCCTCCCTCCACGGTAGGGCCCCGATGGGGCCCGGACACCGGCTGGCCGAAGCCAGGGGCCCCGGCCGAAGCCAGGGGCCCCGGCCGCACGCGCGGGACCTGGCCGCTGGAAGTGTCGCGATGCGTCGTCGGCCGACCGCGGCGCCGCCGTGGCTGGTCGCCCGCGCGGCGGAGCCGCATATCGACACCGCCGCGGCGGAGCCGCATATCGACACCGCCGCGGCGGAGCCGCACATCGACCCTGGGGGCGCGGAGCGCTCAGCCGAAGGCCGGGCGCTCGGGGTCCAGGGCGGCCAGGCCCTCGGCCGGGCTCGACGCCTCGGCGAAGTGGCGGCGCGGGATCCGGCCCGCCCGATGGGCCAGCCGGCCCGCCTCCACCGCGTACCGCATCGCCCCCGCCATCAGCTCCGGCTCCTGGGCCCGGGTGACGGCCGAGGCCAGCATCACCGCCGCGCACCCCAGCTCCATGGCCAGCGCGGCGTCCGACGCCGTGCCCGCGCCCGCGTCCAGGATCACCGGCACGGTGGCGCGCTCGGTGATCAGCTGGAAGTTGTGCGGATTGCGGATGCCGAGCCCGGAGCCGATCGGGGAGCCGAGCGGCATGATCGCGGCGCAGCCGACCTCCTCCAGCTTCCGGGCCAGGATCGGATCGTCGTTGGTGTACGGCAGGACCGTGAACCCGTCGTCCACCAGGGTCTCGGCGGCGTCCAGCAGCTCGATCGGATCGGGGAGCAGGGTGCGCTCGTCGGCGACCACCTCCAGCTTCACCCAGTCCGTGCCCAGCGCCTCCCGGGCGAGGCGCGCGGTGAGCACGGCCTCACCCGCGGTGAAACACCCGGCGGTGTTGGGCAGCGGGCGGATCCCGTGCCGGTTGAGCACGGAGAGCACCGAGCCCTGCACCGTGGGGTCGAGCCGCCGCATCGCGACGGTCGTCAGCTCGGTGCCGGAAGCCAGCAGCGAACGCTCCAGGATCTCCAGACTGGGCGCGCCGCCCGTGCCCATGATCAGCCGGGAGCCGAAGTCGGTCCCGGCGATGGTGAGCGGGTCGGGCGCGGTGGTGACGGCTGTGGTGGTCGGGGTGACCGTGGTGGTTGTGGTGGCCGTGATGGGAGCCATTGGGTGGGTTCAGCCTCCTTGGACCGCGGTGAGGACCTCGACGCGATCACCGTCGCCGAGCGAGGTCGCGGACCACTGGGTGCGCGGGACGACCGTCTCGTTGACGGCGGCGGCGACACCCGAGGGCGCCTGGGTGAGGGTCGCGACGAGCCGGTCGAGCGTGGTGCCCTCGGGCACCTCGCGAGGCTCGCCGTTGACGGAGACGGTCATGTGTGCTGCTCCTGTGCTGGGGGGTGCGCGGCGCCGGGGGAGGCCGCGAAGCGCCGGGGGGTGAACGGCTGGGCCTCCGGGGGAAGTTCACCGCTGGTGAGGGCCTCGGCCATGACGTCGCCGGTGATCGGGGTGAGAAGCACGCCGTTGCGGAAGTGGCCGGTGGCCAGCAACAGCCCCGGCAGCGCGGTCGGGCCGAGCATCGGGGCGTTGTCGGGGGAGCCGGGGCGCAGCCCGGCGGACGTCTCCACCAGCGGCAGTTCGGTGATGCCGGGCACCACCTCATGGGCGTCCCGCAGCAGTTCGTACACCCCGCCCGCGGTGACCGTGGTGTCCCAGCCCAGCTCCTCGCTGGTCGCGCCGATGACCAGCTCGCCGTTCTCGCGCGGCACCAGGTAGACCGGCCCGCCGCGCACCACGGCCCGTACGGTCCGGGAGAGGAACGGCGCGTACCGCTCGGGCACCGAAAGCCGCACCACCTGCCCCTTGATGGGCCGTACGGGCGGCAGGACGTCCTCGGGAACGCCCGCGAGCCGTCCGCTGAGGCTGCCCGCGGCCAGTACGGTCCGCTCGGCGGCCAGGCGCGTACCCCCGGTCAGCTCGACCCCGGTGGCGCGGTCGCCGTCCAGCAGCAGCCGCTCCGCGCGGTGGCGGTGGAAGTCGACCCCGGCCCGCTCGCACGCGGTGAGCAGCGCCGCCGACAGCCGCCGCGGATCCACTTGGTGGTCACCGGCGACCCGCAGCCCGCCGTGCACGCCCGGCGACAGCATCGGTTCCAGACGGCGGCATTCACGCCCCGTCAGCCACTCGGACTCCAGCCCGAGCCCCTGCTGGAAGGTGTGGAGCTCGCGCAGATGGGCGCGGTCGTCGGCGTCGAACGCGACGGCGAGCGTGCCGCACACGCGGTGGCCCACGTCCTGGCCGACGGCCTCCTCCAGCTCGGCCACGAAGTCCGGATAGCGGCGGGCGGAGGCCATGTTGAGGCCGAGCAGGGTCTGCTCGCCGTAGTGCAGCTCGGTGACGGCCGCCAGCATCCCGGCCGCGACCCAGGCGGCTCCGCCGCCGGGCGCCGGGTCGACCAGCGCGGTGCGCAACCCCCGCTGGGCCGCCCGCCAGGCCGTGACCAGCCCGATGACGCCGCCCCCGACGACCAGGGCGTCGTAGCGTCCGCCGGGTGACGGCCCGCCCGATGTATGAGGTCCGTCGTGGTGATCTGGTGCGTGCGTGGACACGCTGCCCCTCCCTTCGCCGGCATGACCCGGATCAGGTTCGTACGGTCGGAGGCGGTTCCAGCCTCCCTCTCAGCCCGGTCCGTCCGGGCTCCCGCGAGTGCTCTGTCCCGCCACCCTAGTACGCGCCCCGAATCACCCGAAAGACCAGCCGCCCCCACCCCCTCCAGCGGGCACCTCCCAGCGCCCCGTAACCCCAGCCCCTCCGGCGTTTGAGGAGCGGGGCCCGGGGCGGAGCCCCGGTGGGGGGCGAGGGGGCGGAGCCCCGTCGTTTCGGGGAGGGGCGGGGTGGGGGCTCACCGCCGGAGGCGCCCACAACCCGCACCCCGCCCAGCTCCGCACCCCCCACTCTGTGTCCGACCTCTCGCAAGCCGCTCTCCAGTCCGCCCCACCAGCCGCAATACAGTGATCGTGTGAGCGATGAGACGACGACGAAGCCGTCCTCGAACGGCCCCGGGCAGCGCGTGGTGATCGTCGGCGCGGGCATGGCGGGGGTGCAGACCGCCGTCGCGCTGCGCGAACACGGCTGGACCGGGGAGATCGTCCTGCTGGGCGCGGAGCCCCACCAGCCCTACGACCGGCCCCCGCTGTCCAAGGCCGTACTGCTGGGGAAGGCCGAGGGCTCGACGCTCGACGTGGACTTCGCCGGGCTCGGCATCGGCCTGCGGCTCGGCGTCCAGGTCACCGGCGCGCGCCCGGACAAGCGGCTGGTCGAGACCGCGACCGGCCAGTTCCCGTACGACGTCCTGGTGATCGCCACCGGCGCCGAGCCGATCCCGCTGCCGGGCAGCGAAGGAGAGCCCGGCGTCCATCTGCTGCGCACGCTGGACGACGCCGAGCGGCTGCGCCCGGTGCTCGCCCGGCAGCGCGAGATCGCGGTCGTCGGGGCGGGCTGGATCGGCGCGGAGTTCGCCACCGCGGCGCGCGAGGCGGGCTGCGCCGTGACCGTGGTCGAGGCCGCCGACCGGCCGCTGGCGGGCGCGCTCCCGGCCGAGGTCGCGGCCCCCATGGCGGCCTGGTACGAGGACTACGGCGCCCGGCTGGTCACGGGCGCCCGGGTGGCCTCGGTCGACGAGAGCGGGCTGCTGCTCGGTGACGGCACCAGGCTGCGCGCGGGCGCGGTGGTCGTCGGGATCGGGGCCCGGCCCGCCACGGACTGGCTCGCGGGCTCGGGCGTGGAGCTGGCCGAGGACCGGTCCGTCGCCGCCGACGACCGGCTGCGCACCTCCGTGCCGGACGTCTACGCGGTCGGCGACTGCGCCTCCTTCCCGTCCGCCCGCTACGGAACGCGACTGCTGGTGCACCACTGGGACAACGCGCTCCAGGGGCCGCGCACCGTCGCCGCCAACGTGGTGGGGAGCCGGACGGCCGCCCACTTCCCCGGTGTGGTCTACGACCCGGTGCCGTACTTCTGGTCCGAGCAGTTCGGACGCTTCGTGCAGTACGCCGGGCACCACTCGGCGGCTGACGAGCTGGTCTGGCGCGGTGATCCGGCCGGTGCCGCCTGGTCGGTGTGCTGGCTGCGCGAGGGCGCCCTGGTCGCCCTGCTGGCCGTCGGCCGTCCGCGCGATCTGGCCCAGGGGCGCAAGCTGATCGAGCGCGGCGCCCGGCTGGACCGGACGCGGGCCGAGGACCCCTCGGTGCCACTGAAGTCGGCCGTCCTCTGAGCGGCGGGCCGACCGCCGGCCGGCCGTGGGCCGACGCGCCCGGGGCGGGGCGGGCGGCCCGCGCGGCGGACGCCCGGCTACCCACTGTCAGTCCCAGATGGCAGGCTTGTTCCGTGACCGAGATTGACGCAAAGATCGATGCTCTCGTCCCCGCCTGGCTCACCCTCCCCGATGTCGCCGAACGGCTGGGGGTCGAGGTGACGCGTGTCAGGCAGCTGGTCAAGGAGGGCCAGCTGATCGCCGTGCGCCGTGGCGAGAACAGGGTCCTTCAGGTCCCCGAGGAGTTCATCGGTGACGGAAAGGTCGTCAAGGGCCTCGTGGGGACCTTGACGCTTCTGAAGGACGACGGCTTCAGTGACGAAGAGATGCTGGAGTGGCTCTTCACCCCCGACCCGAGCCTGCCCGGCACCCCGGCGCGGGCGCTGAGCGAGAATCGCGGCACGGAAGTGAAGCGGCGCGCTCAGGCCCTCGCCGTCTGACGCCCTCGCCGTCTGACGCCGTCACCATCCGACGCCGTCACCATCGCTCCTGATCGCACCTGATCACATCTGGCGTACGGGCCGGGCTCCGTTCACGGCCCGTACGCCGCCCGACCCTCCGGGGGAACCCATGTCCACCACCGCTGCCGCCACCGCTCGCGAGCGGCTGGCCGACGCCCGCCTCTATCTGTGCACCGACGCACGGAAGGGCCAGGGCGATCTGCCGGAGTTCCTGGACGCCGTCCTGGGGGCCGGGGTGGACATCGTCCAGCTGCGGGAGAAGGAGATGGAGGCGGCCGAGGAGCTGGAGCACCTCCAGGTCTTCGCGGACGCCTGCCGCCGGCACGGCAAGCTGCTGGCCGTCAACGACCGGGCCGATGTCGCGCACGCCATCGGCCCGGACGTGCTCCATCTGGGCCAGGGCGATCTGCCGGTGCCCGCGGCGCGCGCGATCCTCGGCGAGGACGTGCTGATCGGGCGCTCCACCCATGCGGAGGCGGAGGTGGACGCGGCGGCCGTCCAGCCCGGTGTGGACTATTTCTGCACCGGTCCCTGCTGGCCCACCCCCACCAAGCCGGGCCGCCACGCCCCGGGGCTGTCCCTGGTGCGCCACGCCGCCGCGCTGGGCACGGAGCGGCCGTGGTTCGCCATCGGCGGAATCGACGCCTCCAACCTGGACCAGGTCCTGGCGGCGGGCGCCCGCCGTATCGTCGTGGTCCGGGCCATCACGGCCGCCGACGACCCGGCGGGGGCCACGGCGGAGCTGGCGAAGCGGGTCCGCGCGGCGGACTGACCAAGCGCTCCGCCGGAAGTGTCGGGATGCGCCGTCGGCCGACTGCGGCGCCGTCGTGGCTGGTCGCGCCCACGCGGCGGAGCCGCACATCGACACGGCCCCGCGCCCCTTCGGGGCGCTGCCCGAACCGTGGCGAACTTTCTCCGAGCCGCTTGGCGCGCGGCCCGGCCCCGCTCTTCACCTGGGTTTCACCCACCTTTCATCCGACCCGGCCAGCCCGCCGGTCGAAGGCGTACGGATCTGTCCGCACTGCGGACGGGAACCTGGCAAAACCCCCATATCTCCGAGGCCGGGTGGGCGTAGCCGGGCCGGGTGGATAGCCTGCACATATGGCCCTAGGCACCGCTTCCACCAGGACCGATCGCGCCCGGACCGTGCGCGATCTGCTCGCGTCGGGCGAGCAGTCGTATTCCTTCGAATTCTTCGCCCCCAAAACGGCGAAGGGCGAGCAGACGCTGTGGAACTCCATCCGCAGGCTGGAAGCCGTCTCGCCCACCTTCGTCTCCGTGACCTACGGAGCCGGCGGTTCCTCCCGCGAGGGCACCGTGCGTGCCACCGAGCGCATCGCGACGGACACCACGCTCACCCCCGTCGCCCATCTGACCGCCGTGAACCACTCCCGGGCCGAGCTGCGCAACATCATCGGGCAGTACGCCGGTGCCGGGATCCGGAACATGCTCGCCCTGCGCGGCGACCCGCCGGGCGATCCCATGGGGGAGTGGGTCCAGCACCCCGACGGCCTCACCTACGCCGCCGATCTGGTCCGGCTGATCAAGGAGTCCGGCGACTTCTGCGTCGGCGTGGCCGCGTTCCCCGAGATGCACCCCCGCTCGACGGACTGGGACACCGACATCCGTCACTTCATCGACAAGTGCCGCGCGGGTGCCGACTTCGCCATCACGCAGATGTTCTTCTACGCCGAGGACTATCTGCGGCTGCGCGACCGGGTCGCGGCAGCGGGCTGTACGACACCCATCATCCCTGAGATCATGCCGGTCACGAACGTCAAGCAGATCGAGCGGTTCGCGCAGCTCAGCAATGCGGCGTTCCCGCCCGAACTGGCTGAGCGGATCCTGGCGGTGAAGGACGACCCGGCGGCTGTACGCTCGATCGGGATCGACTACGCCACGAACCTGTGCGCGCGGTTGATGGCCGAGGAGATCCCCGGGCTGCACTTCATTACCCTGAACCACTCCACGGCGACGCTGGAAATCTACGAGAATCTGGGACTGCATCAGCGGTCCTCATGACGGCAGCCGACGGGCGGCCGCATTGAGAGGGGCGGGCATGGGCTGGACGGTCCTCTACATCGCTTTTGGCGTCGTCGCGCTATGGCTGCTGGGAGAGGTCCTCCTCCAGTACAAGGCGCGGCTCCGCTGGCGGCTGCTGGCATTCGTCGGCTTCCTGGGCGTGGTCGTCGGTGTGCTGATCCCGTCCGTTCCGGTGATCGGGGTGGGCGCGATCGCCTTCGCCATCGGCCAGACGTATGTGACCCTCTCCTTCCGCCGCGGTTTCGCGGCGGGCTGGGCGCTGCGCGGCGGGCTGTCCGGGCTGCTGGGGCGCGAGGGGAGCGTCCGGCGGGACGACGCGGACAAGGAGCCGATCCTCGAGGTGTCCGACCTGGAGGCGGTCCCGGCCGCGCAGCCGGAGCCGCCCGGGTACCAGCCGGAGCCGCCCACCTACCAGCCGCAGCCGATGCCCGACGACACCGGTGAATACGGCGTCTACGAGGAGCCGTCGCCCTTCACCCCGGCCTCGGGCGCGTACAGCGAGGCGGCGGCGGACGGCTACAGCGCGTACGAGACGTACGGCGGCTACGGCGCGCAGCAGGACCACAGCCAGGGGCAGGGCCACAGCCAGGGGCAGGGCCACAGCTACGGCCAGGACGTCTACGCGGACCAGATGGGCCAGGCCGGGCAGTACGGCTATGGGAACGAGGCGTACGCGGCCTACGGCCAGGACCCCTACGGTGGCGCCCAGCCCCAGGCCCAGCCCTACGACCAGCAGGGTTACGACCAGCAGGCGTACGGCCAGCAGCAGTACGCCGACCAGTACGCGGCCTACGGCCAGCAGGATCCGTACGCCGCGACCTACGGCGGCGGCGACCACTGGGCGGCCGAGGCCGGTTACGCCTCGCCTGACCCGGCGTACGACGTGATGCAGTCCGGCGGGCCCTGGGTGCCGCAGCAGCGCGAGGGCGACGCCGCGCCCCAGGCGGACCAGCAGGCGTACCCGTACCAGCAGCAGGGCCAGAACCAGGGCTACCCCCAGGGCTTCGACGAGCAATACCGCTACTGAGCCCCGCCGCTACTGAGCACCACCACTGCTGACCGCCGCCGACGGGTGGGTGCCGCTCCCGGGAGCGGCACCCACCCGCGCGTTTCCGGGGGCCCGCGCCACCGGTCTCCCGGGTCCCGCGCCACGGCCGGGACGCGTCGCTCGGGCGCGCTACTGGGAGCCGCGCCAGTCCCCGCCCTCGACGATCAGCCCGGCCACCAGCGCGCCCGACATCCCGGCGTGGGCGAGCCCGCCGCCCGGATGGGCCCAGCCGCCCGCCAGATACAGACCCGGTATCCGGGTGGCGTTGGCGGGCCGCAGGAACGCGCCGTCCGCCCCGGCGAGCACCGGGCCCGGAACGCCGCCGCCCCGGGCGCCCGTCTCCGCGGCGGTGTCGGCCGGGGTACGGACCTCATGCCACAGCAGCCGCCCCCGCAGATCCGGTATCGCGGTCTCGGCGGCCGTGATCAGCCGCTGGGCGTCCTGCTCCGCCGCCGCGCCGTCCGTCCAGTCCACCGGGCCGTGCGGGGCGACGACGGCGGTAAGGGTGACGGCCTCGTGCTCCGCGTCCGGGCGCACCCCGAGGTCGTCCGGGCGCAGCACGGTCACCGTGGGGCGGGGGCAGGGCTCGCGGAGCCCCTGGCCGTCGCCGAAGACGGCGGTCAACTCCGCGTCGCGGTCCGGGGCGTGGACCACGGTGCGGTGCGCGGTGGACTCGGGGCGGGCGCCGCGCAGCGCCAGAAAGACGGTCAGCCGCCCCGGTGTGCCGCCGCCCGCGCCGGACTCCGGCCGCACATCCCCCTCCCGCCAGGGTCGCTGCCCGCCGAGCAGCGGGGGCAGCAGCGCGGGGTCGATGCCCGAGACCACCGCGTCGGCCTCCGTGACGCTGCCGTCGGCCAGCTCCACACCCGCCGCACGGCCGTCCTTCTCCACGATGCCGGTGACCTCGGCACGGAAGTGGAACTCCACCTTCCGCTGACGGCAGCGCTCATGGAGGGCATCGGCGAGCGCCCGCATCCCCCCGCGCACATACCAGGTGCCGAACGTCTGCTCGATATAGGGCAGCACGGTGGCCGCGGCGGGGGCGGAGCGCGGGTCCAGGCCGTGCGCCAGCGCATGGCTCTCCAGGAGGGCCACGGCGCGCGGATCCCCCAGCTCGCGGCGGGCCACCTCGGCGAGCGTGGGCGGCCCGGCGGCGCCACCCCGGCGGAACAGGCCGCCGAGCCGCCCGCGCCGCACGGGGGCGGCCGGATAGGGGTCGCGGCCCAGGACCCGCCAGTCGGCGCGCAGCGGCTCCTCCAGGAGCGGTCTGCGGGTGGCGTCCCACACCTCGCGCGCCCGGTTGACCAGATCGCTCCAGCGCTCGCCCGCACCCGCGCCGAAGGCGCCGTCCAGCGCCTGGAGCACCCCGGCCCGCGAGGCGTTGGGCAGCCGGACGTCCGTGCCGTCGGCGAAGAGGTGCCGGCTCGCCGGGTCGACCTGGACGAGCTCGACGCTCTGCTCCAAGGTCTGCTTGCCGGTCTTCACGAACAGATCCCGGTGGACGGCGGGCAGATGCAGCAGCCCCGGGCCGGTGTCGAAGCGGAAGCCGTCCCGCTCGAAGCGGCCGACCCCGCCGCCGTGGGTGCGCCCGCGCTCGTACACCACCACCCGGTGGCCCGCCACGGCCAGCCGGGCGGCCGCCGCCATGGCGCCCATCCCGGAGCCGATCACCACAATCCGTGCCATGACCGTGACTTTATCCGCCCCCACCGACAGCCGGGTCACCGTGCCTGGGGACGAACGCGCAGAGCTGAGTACGCGTACTCAGCGGGGGAGATGAGTAGCCGCGCGGATGGGCCGCCACCTGCGCGGACGAGAGAGTGGAGCACACGGAAGGGCGCGCGCCGCACCGCCGGCACGGGGCGGCGGAACGGCGCGGGCCCGGACGAAAGGTGGGAGTCACCGGGAGTCTCCGGACCAGGAGCCTCCAACGGGGGAAGTACGGGGGAGTTACGGGGGGAGGCGCTGTTCCGGTCAGGTCGATGAAAGTCGATCTGCCGGAACAGCGCCTTCTGCTTTCACCCCGAGGCGACGGTCCCGCCGACGCGGCCCTGGAGCAGCCGTGACAGCGCCGCGTGCACATCCTCCAGCGACCGCTCCGGCTGATAGGACTGCCAGTCAAGCGCGGCCACCAGCACCATCCCGAACAGCGCCGACGCCGTCAGCGGGATGTCGATGTCCTCGCTGAGCTCACGCGCGGCCACCCCGGCCCGCAGCTCGGCCTCGATCACCGCTATGGCCCGCTGCCGGACCATCATCAGGGTGGACTGCCAGGCGCGGTTGGTGCGCCACAGCTCGGCCACGTACAGCTGGGTCAGCGACGGATAGCGGGAGATGAAGTCGAGCCCGGCCCGGACCATGGCGTCCAGCGCGTCCACATGGCTGCCACCGCGCTCGGCGTTCTCGTCGGCGGCGCTCTGGAGCGAGGCGGTCAGCAGCTCGATGCCGTGCTGGAGCAGCTCCTCGAAGAGCACGGTCTTGCTGGCGAAGTTGTAGTAGACCGTGCCCTTGGCCACCCCGGCCCGCTCGGCGATCTCGTCCACCGTGGTGGAGGAGAAGCCCTGTTCGGCGATGAGGGTGACCGCTGCCTCGAAGAGTTTCTGCCGGGTGGCCTGGCGGCGCGTGCTGCTGCTGTCCATGGCGCCGATTCTGCCCGTTGTCGATGTTATCCCGCTCACAGGCTCAGCTCCGGGTGCAGCCGGTCCACCGTCCACACCTGCCGACGCCGCGCCGACCACGCGGTGAGCGCCAGGGCGGCCGCGGTGAATCCGAGGAGCACCCCGCAGGCCAGCCACACCGGGCCGAGCCCGCCGCCGGTGATCAGCCGGCGCAACCCGTCCACCACGTAGGTCATCGGCAGGAAGGGGTGGATGGCGTTGAAGAAGCGCGGACTGGTCTGCACCGGATAGGTGCCGCCCGCCGAGGTCAGCTGGAGCATCAGCAGGGCCAGCACCAGGATCCGCCCGGCCGGTCCGAAGCGGGCGTTCAGCCACTGCACGATCGCCGTGAAACAGGCCGTCACCAGCATCAGGAAGCCGAGCGTGCCCGCGGTCCGCACCATCTCGAGGCCGATCGCCCAGTGCAACACCGCCATCAGCGCCAGCGTTTGGAGGACACCGATCGTGGCCACCGGCAGCCAGCCCGCGAACGCGGTCCGCCAGGAGGACGCGCCCGCCGCGAGCGCGCGCCCGTTGAGCGGCTGGATCAGCATGTAGGCCACCATCGCGCCGACCCACAAGGAGAGCGGGATGAAGTACGGGGCGAAGCCCGTGCCGTAGTTGGGCGCCTTGTGCAGCGCCTGGTTGACCAGCCGCACCGGATCCGACATCACCTCCGTACGGGCGTCCCGGTCCTGCTTGCCGTAGTCGGGGATCTTGCCCGCGCCGTCGTGCAGACCGCCGGAGAGCTTCCCGGAGCCGTCCACGAGCCGGTACATCCCGCCGCCCAGGGTGTCCGCGCCGCCGCGCGCCTTACCGACGCCACTGTCGAGGTCGGACGCGCCGGTCTTGGCCGTGCTCAGCCCGGTGTGCAGGGTTCCGGCGCCCTTGGCGACCTTCTGCGCCCCGGAGTTGAGGGTGTTGATCTTCCGTACGGCGGAGTCGAGGTCGGTGTCCAGGTGTGGGGCCTTCCGCGCGAGCCAGAGCGCCTGGTCATGCAGATCGTCCAGATGGCCGCCGAGCGTGTCGAGTTGGCCGGTGTGGTCCTGGACCAACTTGTTGACGTCCTCGGCCACATCGGCGGCGGTGTCGGCCGCCGCCACCGACTTCTTCAGCGCGGGGCAGTCCGGGTCGGTGGGCACCGCACCCCCGCAGCGGGTCCGGTAGTCGGCGGCGAGGTCGTCGGACGCCTTACGGGCCTTGGTGGCCGCCGTGGAGGTCTTCTCGGGCAGGGTGTCGAGGTTGTCGGACGCCTTCTGGGAGGCGTCGGCGACCAGTTGGGAGATGTCCCCGATCTCCTTGCCGTGCTCCTTGAGGAACGGGCGGACCTTGGCCGCCACGCCGTTGACCTTGTCGGACAGGGACTGGGTGCCGTCGGCGACCCCGCCCGCGCCGGTCTCGAGCGTCCCGGAGCCCTTGTAGAGCGTGCCGAGCCCGGACTTCAGATCGCGGCTGCCCTCCTTGGCCTTGGCCAGGCCCTTGGCGAGGTCATCCGCGCCCTTCTTGGCCTTGCCGATGCCCTTACCGAGCTTGTCGGCGCTCTTGGCGGCCTTCTCGGTCTCGCCGTGGATGTCGGCGAAGGAGATGAAGATGTTGTCGTAGAAGCCGCGGGACGCCTTGGTGGAGGCCGCGGCGCGCACCTCGGAGAAGACCGAGCGGGAGATCTGGCCGACGATGTAGTTGTTGGCGTCGTTGGTGCGCACCTTGAGCGCGCCGGTCTCCGGGGACTTCCCCGAACTGGAGGCGATCTGCCGGCTGAAGTCCGAGGGGACGGTCAGCGAGAGGTAGTACGTGCCGTTCGCGACGCCCTTACGGGCCTCGGCGGCACTTGTGGGGTGCCAGTCGAAGGTCTCGCTGTCGAGCAGCTTGTCGGTGATGTCGTCGCCCGCGGTGAGGTGCTTGCCCTGCACGGTGGCGCCGGTGTCCGAGTTGACGAGGGCGACCGGGATCTTGTTCAGCTTGCCGTACGGATCCCAGAAGGACCACAGGTACAGGGCGCCGTAGAGCAGCGGCAGCAGGAGCAGGGCGGCGAGCGCCGCGCGCGGCAGCTTGCCCCTTCCGAACCGCTTCAGCTCAAGCGCGGCGAGTTTCGGCGAGCGCATCCGCCGACCCCTCCTCGTTTTCGTCGTGTTCGTGTCGGTCGGCGGCGGGCGCGTCGGCCTTCCGGGGCTCGCGGGCCTTCTCATCGCTCTCGGCGGCGGTCTCGTCGTCGCTCTCGGCGGCGCCGGTGCGCGCGGTTCGGACCACGACCGCGCCGGGCGGGGCCTGGCTGCACACCGCGAGGACCGTGGTGCCGTCCTGCGCGATCTGCCGCAACAGCGCCCACGCGCGGTCGCGGTCGGCGTCCGAGAGCTTCAGATCGGCGTCGTCGACGGCCAGCAGCCGCGGCCTGGCGATGAGCGCGAGCGCGATCGACAGCCGCAGCGCCTCCAGCCGCTCCAGGTCCCGCACGGCCGTACGCGGCCCCTTGGGCAGCGTGTCGAGGTCCAGCCCGGCGGCCGTAAGGGCGGCGTCGATCGCGGCCCGGGACGCGGCGGCGCGATCCCGGCGCGGACGCAGCAGCCCGCGCGGGGAGTCGGCGAACCGGCGCCGCAGCAGGGCACGCTCGCGCAGATGCTCGGCGACCGTGAGCACCGGGTCGAGCTCGGTGACGCCCGGCACATGCGCGAGCGCGCTGATCCGGCGTATGCGCGCCATCTGTTGGGGAACCCGGAAGCCATCGACGCGGCCGTGTCCCTCGGTGGGGCGCATCCGGCCGGTGAGCGTGAGCAGCAGGGAGGTGCGGCCCGAGCCGGACGGGCCCTCGATGGCGATCAGCGCACCCGGCTCGGCGGCGATGCCGGCACCGCGGAACGCCCAGCCGTGCGACCCCCTGACGCCGAGCCCCTCGGCCGTCACCGCCGCCCCGGTCCCCGCTTCTGGGGTGCCCCCCACACAGATCACTTCCTTGATTTTTGAACTGACTGGTCAGTGCAAAAACCAGTATGGGGCATGGCCGGGCGAGGTGTGGCACCGGGGGCGTTCGCGCTGGTCAGGGCCGATTGTCAGTGGTGTGCCCCACGATGGCCCCATACGGCGGTCGCTTTACCACACGAGCGGCCGCCACGCGACGACAGGAGGTTCGTCATGGCCAGTACCGCCGCAGCGCGCCGGCACCGTGCCGCCGCCCCTGCCCCCTCGTTGACCGGTCCCGCGAGCGATGTCCACCCCGTGCTGCGCCGCGCGTCCGCCCCGCCCGCCGCCGCGGCCCTGCTCACCCAGGCCCATGAGGGCCTGGAGGAGGCTGCCGCGCTCGAGACCCCCAACGAGCGCTTTGCGACCGCACATCTGGCCGCACTGCGCACGGCCGCCGCCGTGCTCGCCGTGCGCGGCCGCCCCGAGCCGACCGCACGCCGCCGCGCCCGGATCCGCAGCGCCTGGGAGGTGCTGCCCGAGGTCGCTCCCGAACTGGCCGAGTGGTGCGCCCTGTTCGCCTCCGGCGCCGAGCGCCGGGCCCGCGCCGAGGCGGGGATACAGGGCGCCGCGAGCCCGCGGGACGCGGACGATCTGCTGCGCGCCACCGCGATGTTCCTGCGCCTGGTGGAGCGCATGCTGATGTTGCAGCCGGCCCTGCCCCACCAGAGGCCGGAGGACGAGCCGGGCCCGCCGGGGGCCTGAGCGGCGGCCCGCTGTCGCGTGGTGCCGGTCCGCCGGCCGCCTCGGCGCGGCCCGCCCCACGGAGGCAATAGGCTGGGAGCGCCGACGTTCAGCAAGCCGTCGTCACCGCCTCCGGGCGGTGGCGGCACCGCGCCGAGGAGCCACCCGCCGTGTCAGACCCGCAGCGCCCCCGTGCGTCCCTCCGTACCGCCGTGGTCTGGGAGGTCCTGAAAGACGCCCTGGAACGGCGGGCCAAGGCCACGGGCCGGGAGCCCGCCGGGGGCGAGGCCGTGCACGGCGCGCTGGACGTCCTGGACACCGGCGGCGGCAGCGGCAATTTCGCCGTCCCCGTGGCCCGCCTCGGCCACCGCGTCACCGTGGTCGACCCGAGTCCGAACGCGCTGTTCGCGCTGGAGCGGCGGGCCGCCGAGGCCGGGGTCGCCGACCGGGTGCGCGGGGTCCAGGGAGACGCCCACGGGCTGTTCGACGTGGTCGAGCGGGGCGGCTACGACGTGGTGCTCTGCCATGGCGTGCTGGAGTACGTCGACGACCCCGCCGAGGGCCTGCGGAACGCGGCGGCGGCCCTGCGCCCCGCCGGGACCCTCAGCGTGCTCGCCGCGGGCCTGGGTGGCGCCGTGCTGGCCCGCGCCCTGGCCGGTCATTTCACCGAGGCCCGGCAAGCGCTTACCGACCCGGAGGGCCGCTGGGGCTCCGGGGACCCGATGCCGCGCCGCTTCACCGAGGACCAGCTGTCCGGGCTGGTGCGCGCGGCCGGTCTGGAGATCGCCGCGGTGCACGGGGTGCGGGTCTTCGCCGATCTTGTCCCCGGGGTGCTCGTGGACACCGAGCCCGGGGCGCTGGACGCCCTGTTGCAGCTGGAGGAGGCCGCCGCCGAGCTGCCCGCCTTCCGCTCCGTCGCCACTCAGCTGCACGTTCTCGCCGAGCGGGACTAGCGCGCTCCTCCCGCCCCACCCGATGACGGGCGGCGCAGGTGGAGTCGGCCACAGGAGGCCCGATCGAACGCCCGGCGCCGTATGATCGGGGTACACCGTCCGGCATGGCCAATCGGCGGGAGGGGAATGGACGTCTCAGCGTCAACTTTCGCCACGCCCGAAGGGGTGGGCGAATTGGCGTTGAGGGGCGGGTTTCACGGGGGCGATTCCCTGCCTATCCTGAAAGGGTCGCACCCGGTCGCCCCCCGCGACCGACGAGTAGGAGGACTCCGTGCCGCTCTCGGAGCACGAGCAGCGCATGCTCGAGCAAATGGAGCGAGCGCTGTACGCCGAAGATCCCAAGTTCGCGACAGCGCTTGAGGGAAGCGGCCTGCGAACGTACACCCGGCGACGGGTCTACCAGGCGGTCGCGGGTTTTCTGGTGGGCATCGCACTCCTCATGGTCGGGGTGATCGTTCCCCAGATCTGGATCAGCGTGGTGGGCTTCCTGATCATGCTGGGATGCGCGGTGCTCGCGGTGACCGGGTGGCGCAAGGCTCCCAAACCCGGCGAGGCACAGCGTGGCGGCGGGGCGGCTCCCCGCCGTCAGGGCCGTCAGCGCCGCTCGATGATGACACGCATCGAGGAGCGGTGGCAGCGGCGCCGTGATGAGCAGGGCCACTGAGAATTCACGGATGAGCGGTTGAGGGGCGGTCGCCGACTGGCGGCCGCCCCTCAACCGTGCGGTGTGCCGCGTTCGCGGTGCGTTTCCGCGGTGCGTTTCCGGGCTGTGGCCCTTCGGTCGCGGTGCGGACCTTCGGCGGTGCCGTGGCCCTTCGGCCGCGGTGCGGCTCCCCTCGGCCGTGTACGTGGCCCTTTCCGCCTGCGGACGAGCCTGCCGTAGGCCCCCGCACACGGCCGAGCCCCGCGCCATGCGCGGGGGCTCGGCCACAGGCGGCCAGGGCCGCCCGGGGATCAGTTCTCCTGCTGGCCGCGCGGGGTCCGCAGCTGGGAGGCCCAGCGGGCCCAGCGGGGCGCTCCCCACCGCTCGACCAGCGCGGACCAGCGCTGTCCTGCCGCCCACGCCAGCTGGGCCGCGGACCGCGGGGCCAGCAGCGCCCGCAGCCGCTCCCGCCGCCCCGCCTTGGCCCGGAATCCGGCCAGCACCAGCCGGACGTCGTCCGCGACGCCCGTGACCGGGCGCGGCCGCGGTGCGTACAGCACCTGCTCGACCGTCTCGGCCACCCGCTGCGCCGCCCTGGCCGGTTCGTCGTCGAGCTCGGCGAGCCGCACCATGCGGGCCACCGCTCTGCGCGAGGTCAGCGAGTCGTCCGGCAGTACGCCGAAGTCCCAGGCCGAGTCGGTGAGTTCACGCCATGCGGCGAGCACCCGGTCGGTGGCGTCCTGCTCGGTGCGCCCGCCCGAGCCGTTCAGTCTGCGGGTCCGTATCCGCCGCCGCCACAGCATGGGCAGCAGGGGAACCATGGCCAGCAGCACCGCCAGCGAACTCCAGCTGGTGACCTTGGTGGCCGACCAGCCCCCGCCCGAGGCGCCGTTGTCCGGCTGCTGGGCCGCGGCGCCGCCACAGGAGCCCAGCTTCTTCATGTCCGTGGAGCAGCTGTCGGAGGCGGTCGGTGCGGCAGACGGCTCCGAGGTGTCGGTGGGCTCGGTCGTCGGGTCGTCGGTCGGGGTGCCCGAGGGCGTCTGCTCCATCGTGTAGTCGGGCTGGGTGCCACGGCTCGGGGTGGGCTCGAAACGGGTCCAGCCCACGCCCTCGAAGTACAGCTCCGGCCAGGCGTGCGCGTCCTTCAGGCCCACCGACACCGAGCCGTCCGCCTGGGCGGTGCCGGGGGTGAACCCGACCGCTACCCGCGCCGGAATGCCCAGCGTCCGGGCCATCGCCGCCATCGAGAAGGAGAAGTGGACGCAGAAGCCCTCCTTCTGCTTCAGGAACCGGACGATGGCGGCCGAGCCGCTGCCGGACTGCACCTGGGTGTCGTAACGGAATCCTCCGTTCACCGCGAACCAGTCCTGGAGCTTGACCGCCTTCTCGTACGCGTTCGACGCACCGGCGGTCACCTCCCGCGCCGTACGGGCCACCACGGACGGCAGCGAGTCCGGCACCTCCGTGTACTCGTTCCGCAGCCGGGAGGGCGGTGCCGGGGCGGCCGCCAGCTGGTCGGCCGTCGGCTCCACCAGCAGGCTGGTGACCCGGTAGCGGGCGCCCCGGGTGGTCTGGCCGCGGTCGCCGACCAGCGTGCGGCCCTCCGGCTCATAGCGCCAGCGGCCGTCGATCTCGACCCTGGACGCGGGGTAGGGGAGGGGCAGCCAGTTCTGCGCGTACCAGTCGGCGGCCGAGATCGAGGTGTCGATCGAGGAGACCCGGACCGAGGGGCCGAGCCCGGCGGGCGAGGGAAGCTGGCTGGGCACATCGGTGACATGCCGCTCGGACGACTTCCACGAGGTGCCGTCGAACCGGTCCAGCGCCACGATCCGCAGATAGAGGTCCTGGGTGGTCTGCGAGGAGGTGCGATAGCGCAGCACCTCCTTGTTCTCCGGCTGGTTCAGGCTGTCCTGGAGCGACACCAGCGGATTGACCGCCGAGATCGTGCCGCCGCCGCTGCCCGCCCCGCCGTTGCCGCCCTGCCGGTCCAGCAGCCCGCCGTCCAGGGACGGCAGCACCGCGGGCACCGCGAGCGCGATGCCGAGCGCCAGCACGCCGATCCGGCGGCCGGTGCGCACCGGCGCGAGCGCCGGGCTGCCTCCGGCCCCGGCCAGGCCAGAGGGCGGCATGCCCGACGGATGCGGGGCGCCGCCGCTGAAGACCCGGCCCCACTGGGACAGCCGGTCCCGGCCCTCGGCCAGGAGCAGCAGCAGATAGCCGGCCGCCGCCAGCAGGAACCACAGCCAGTCGCTGCCGTCGTCGGACAGACCGGCCGCCACAGAGTAGAGCGCGAGCAGCGGAAGCCCGGCGGGGGCCGCGCTGCGGTACGTCACCGCGAGCGCGTCGACCACCAGGCCGATCGCCAGCACCCCGCCCACCAGCATCAGCCGGATGCCATCGGTGAGCGGCGCGGGGATCGCGTACTGCCCCACGTCGTCGGCGCCGTCGCGCAGCAGCAGCGCGAACTCGTGGAGCGCCTGCGGGCTCGGCAGCAGCCCGCCCAGCGCCTGGTCGTGCGCGAAGGCCACGGTGAGCAGCAGCAGCGTCACCACGGCCTGCGCGGCCACCGTGAGCGGGCGGGCCAGCGGCACCCGGCGGGCCGCCGCGCCCGCGGCGCTCTGCGCCGTCAGCAACAGGACGGCCTGCAACAGCCAGCTCGCCGGATCCACCAGCGGCAGCAGCGCACAGGCCGCCGCCACCGTGGCCAGCGCCGCACATATCGCGAGCCGAACGCTTCCACTCATGTCCAGCTCCCTGTCATGCCGCCGACCGCGCGGCTTCCGGCGTCCGCCCGGGTGGCGCCCTGGGTGTCGGCCTGCCGCCACAGCTGCGCCAGCGAGGCGCCGGGGCCGACCGGCAGCGCCGTCCACCCCGCCTCGCGCAGCCGCCGCAGCCGGTCCTCCAGCTCCCGCGTGCTCCCGGACTCCGCCCCTCGCGACCAGGCGGCGCCGTCCAGCACAAAGGCCACCGCGGCCGTGGTGCGGTGGCGCATCCGAGCGGCCATCGCCGCCTGCTCCTCGTCCAGCTCGCCCAGGAAGGCCACCAGCAGCCCCTCACCGCCGCCGCGCAGCACCTCATGGGCGGGCGAGAGCCCTCCGCCGTCCGAGTGGTCCACCACGGCGAGGGTGTCCAGCATCAGCCCGGCCGTCTCCGCCGAGTCATGGGTGGAACCGGTGAAGCCGCCTCCGCCGTCCGGGCCCGGCACCGAGCTTCCGGTGTCGGTCAGTAGCCGGACCGCGTAGCCCCGCTCCAGCAGGTGCACCGCGGCCGAGGCCGCCCCGGCGACCGCCCATTCGAAGGCCGAGTCCGGCCCGGAGCCGTAGTGGGCGGTGCGCCGGGTGTCCAGCAGCACCGTGCAGTGGGCCCGCTGCGGCTGCTCCTCCCGGCGGACCATGAGCTCCCCGTAGCGAGCTGTGGAGCGCCAGTGCACCCGGCGCAGATCGTCGCCTATGCGGTAGCCGCGAGGGATGACATCGTCCTCACCGGCCAGGGCCAGCGAGCGGTGCCGCCCGTCCCCGTACCCCGCGGCCTCGCCGGTCAGGCGCACCGGGGGCAGCGGCTCGACCCGGGGCACCACCGTGAGCGTGTCGTAGGCGCTGAAGGCGCGGGTGAGCTCGCACATCCCGAACGGATCGCTCAGCCGCAGCTGGAGCGGGCCCAGCGGATAGCGGCCGCGCAGATCCGAGCGGACCCGGTAGGACACCTCGCGGCGGCCGCCCGGCTCCACCCGGTCCAGCACGAACCTCGGGCGCGGCCCCAGCACATAGGGCACCCGGTCCTGGAGCATCAGCAGCCCGGTGGGCAGCCGCGAGACATTGTCCATCCGCAGGTGAACCCGGGCCTCGGAGCCGGCCGGCACCCGCGCGGGCGCGAGCCGCCGGCTGCCCGCCACCCGGTACCGGGTGCGGTAGACCACGGCCACGCAGACCAGCGGCAGCGCGGCCAGCAGCAGCCCGACCCGCAGCAGATCCGCCTGGCCCAGGACATAGCTGCACACCGCGGCGGCCACCCCGGCGGCCAGGAAGGAACGGCCGCGGGTGGTCAGACCGGCGAGGGCGGCCCGCAGCCCGCCCGACTGCTCGCCGGCGCCGGGCCCCTCGGGGCCCATGCCCGTCCCCCCTGCGGCCATCACAGCCTCCGCGCGCCCGGCTGCTGCCGCCCGAAGTCGGCCGGGGGCATGGGTGGCACGGGCGGCACCCCGCCCGTGCCGCGCTGGGCGGAGGTGGGCACCGGAACGCGCTGCACGATGTCCGCGACGACCTGCTCGGAGGTGCGGCGGTTCAGCTGGGCCTGCGCGGTGGGCAGCAGCCGGTGGGCCAGCACCGCGACGGCGAGGGCCTGCACATCGTCCGGCAGCGCGAAGTCCCGCCCGGCCAGCGCGGCCGACGCCTTGGCGGCCCGCAGCAGATGCAGCGTGGCGCGCGGCGAGGCGCCCAGCCGCAGATCGGGGTGGTTGCGGGTGGCGGCCACCAGGTCCACCGCGTAACGCCGGACGGCCTCGGCGACATGCACCGAGCGCACCGCCTCGATCAGCTTGACGATCTCATGGGCGTGCGCGACGGGCTGGAGGTCGTCCAGCGGGGAGACCCCGCCGTGGACGTCCAGCATCTGGAGCTCGGCCTGCGGGCTGGGGTACCCGATGGAGACACGGGCCATGAAGCGGTCGCGCTGCGCCTCGGGCAGCGGATAGGTGCCCTCCATCTCGACCGGGTTCTGCGTGGCCACCACCATGAAGGGGTTGGGCAGCTCATAGCTCTCCCCGTCGATGGTGACCTGGCGCTCCTCCATCGACTCCAGCAGCGCGGACTGGGTCTTGGGCGAGGCGCGGTTGATCTCGTCGCCGATCACGATCTGGGCGAAGATGGCGCCCGGCTTGAACTCGAACTCCTTGCGCTGCTGATCGAAGATGCTCACGCCGGTGATGTCGGACGGCAGCAGGTCCGGGGTGAACTGGATCCGCCGCACGGAGCAGTCGATGGACCGGGCGAGCGCCTTGGCCAGCATCGTCTTGCCCACGCCCGGGACGTCCTCGATCAGCAGATGCCCCTCGGCGAGCAGCACGGTCAGCGAAAGCCGTACGACCTCGGGCTTGCCCTCGATCACACCCTCCACCGACCTGCGGATCCGCTCCGCTGTGGTGGTCAGATCGCTGAGGCTCGCTCGCTCGTCATAGGTCGTCACCCGGCCCTCCTCGGCCCGTTCTCAGGGCCGTTGCCCTCGGAACGGACCGGCCCACCGCAAACGCTGACATCGGGCCCCCGCATGGTTGCGGGGGACGATGTCACCTATGCATTCTTGCGGTCTCCGCGGCTTCGCGTCACTCGGCTGTGGATAACCCGGGGTTATTTGTCACGCTTGTACGAGTTCGAGTGCTGAATCCCTTCCGTATCCTCAGCACCCCTCACGTCCGCGGCGTGACCTCCCGCAGCAGACCGGTCGTCACATCGAAGACGAAGCCGCGGACGTCGTCGGTGTGCACCAGGAACGGCGAGGTGCGCACCCGCTCCATCGACTGGCGGACGTCGGCGTCGAGGTCCTTGAACGCCTCGACCGCCCACGACGGCCGCTGTCCCACCTCCTCCTCCAGCTCATGCCGGAAGTCCTCGGTGAGGTTCAGCAGACCGCAGCCGGTGTGGTGGATGAGCACGACGCTGCGGGTCCCGAGGGCCCGCTGGCTGATGGTCAGGGACCGGATGATGTCGTCGGTGACCACACCGCCCGCGTTGCGGATGGTGTGGCAGTCACCCAGCTCCAGGCCGAGTGCTTCGTGCAGGTCCAGACGGGCGTCCATGCACGCGACGATGGCGACGCGCCGCACCGGCCGCGCGTCCATCCCGGGGTCGGTGAACTTCTCGGCGTACTTGCGGTTGGCCTCCACGAGGCTGTCGGTGACCGTGTCTCCCGTACGGGCGTCGCGGTCGGTGGACGGGTTCGGCTGCGGCGCTGATATCGACATGATGACGACGCTACCTCTCACCAGGGGATTTTGTCTTCTCTTTAGGTAGGGCAAACGAGGGCAACGGGGTGGTCCGAAGGGGTGATGTGAGGCAATCCACAACCCCTCGCGCCCCGTGGTCCGGTGCCCCGGAGAGGGGATACCACCCCTGGGGCGGGACGCGCAGGCCGGTTGGTTGACCGAAGGGACGAGTGGACTAAAGTGGCGCGAAGTGGGAGGCGTGACGCTCCCCTCGGATCCCGGAATTTCGCGTGAGCGCGGTGCGTACGTACCCCTCGGCCTCCTCCCGCTCCGGTCGCCTGACGTCACTTCCCCGGCGCCAGTAGGCCACTTCCCCTTCAGAGCGGGCGGGGACCCGGCGGTGCGTATCATCCTCGCCCGATCCTCAGAAGGGCGCACGAGCAGCGCAATGAGCAGCAACGCTCTCCACGTTCCCGTCATGCTCCAGCGCTGCCTGGACATGCTGGCCCCCGCTCTCGCCCAGCCCGGCGCGGTCGTGGTCGACTGCACCCTGGGCCTCGGCGGCCACAGCGAGGCGCTGCTGCGCGACTTCCCCGAGGCCCGGCTGATCGCCCTCGACCGCGACCCGTCGGCGCTGCGGCTCGCCGGGGAGCGGCTCGCCCCTTACGGCGATCGGGCGACGCTGGTCCATGCGGTCTACGACGAGCTGCCCGAGGTCCTCGACCGGCTCGGCGTCCCGCGCGTCCAGGGGATCCTCTTCGACCTCGGCGTGTCGTCCATGCAGCTGGACGAGGCCGGGCGCGGCTTCGCCTACGCCCAGGACGCCCCGCTGGACATGCGGATGGACCAGACCACCGGGGTCAGCGCGGCCGAGGTGCTCAACACCTATCCGCCGGGCGACCTGGTGCGCATCCTGCGGACGTACGGCGAGGAGAAGTTCGCCAAGAAGATCGTGGACGCGGTGGTGCGCGAGCGCGCCAAGGAGCCGTTCACCAACAGCGCCCGGCTCGTCGAGCTGATCCGCGAGGCGCTGCCACAGGCCGCCAAGCGCACCGGCGGCAATCCGGCCAAGCGCACCTTCCAGGCGCTGCGGATCGAGGTCAACGGCGAGCTCGCGGTCCTGGAGCGGGCCATCCCGGCGGCCGTAAGGGCGCTCGCGGTCGGCGGGCGCATCGCCGTGCTGTCGTATCACTCGCTGGAGGACCGCCTGGTCAAGCAGGTGCTCGCGGCCGGTGCCAGCAATACGGCGCCCCCGGGGCTGCCGGTCATCCCCGAGCAGTACCAGCCCCGGCTGAAGCTGCTCACCCGTGGCGCGGAGCTGCCCACCGAGGAGGAGATCGCCGAGAACCGCCGGGCCACCCCGGCGCGGTTCCGGGGAGCGGAGCGCATCCGGGAAGAGGTCGCCCCGTGAGCGCGCGGGGGACGGGCCCGAAAGGGCGGCCGGCGCCGGGCGCCGCCACGGCCAGGCGCACGCCCTTCGTGCTGCTCGTCGTGGTCCTGCTCGGCTCCGGCCTGATCGCGCTGCTGCTGCTGAACTCCTCCCTCAACCAGGGGTCGTTCGAGCTCACCAGGCTGGAGAAGCAGACCAAGGAGCTCACCGACGAGCGCCAGGCCCTCCAGCAGGACGTGGACAAGCTCTCCGCGCCCGCCGAGCTCGAGCGGCGCGCCCGGGAGCTGGGGATGGTGCCCGGCGGCACCCCCGCCTTCCTCAACCCGGACGGCTCGGTCAGCGGGGTGCCCGCCCCCGCCACGGGGCAGCCCTCGGTGCTCGGCGGCCCCGGCCGGATGCTGTCGCCCTCGCTCGGCACCACGCCGTCCGGGGCGTCACCCGTCCCGTCCGGGGTGTCGCCCGTCCCGTCCGGGGTGTCGCCCGTCCCGGCCCGGGTGTCGCCCACTCCGTCCGCCCTCGCTCCGCCCGCGCCGCCGTCCGCCACGGCCTTGGTGACCCCGCGGGTGCCGCCCAGCAGCCATTCCGCGGCTGCCTCCGCCTCCGCCTCCGCCTCCGCGAACTCCACCCCGGCCCCTCAGTAGGTGACACGGTGACGCGACCCCCAGCCTGCGCCCAGCCCACCCCGCCCGCGCCGACGACCGCCCGCGCGCGGTGGACGGCCGCCGAGCCGAGGACGGCCACCGAGCCGAAGGCGGCCGTCGAGCCGAAGGCGGCCGTCGCGTGAGCGCGCCCCAGGACCCCCGCCGCCGTGGGGTGCCCGGCCCGGCCGGCCCCCGTGGCGACCGCCGCCCGCGCCAGGACGCGGCGCGGCGCCCCGGTGACCGTGCCGGAAAATCTTCCGGCCGCCCGGCCCCGCGCCCCCGCCCCGGCGCTCCCCAGCAGCTGCGGCTGGGCAGCCCGCGTCCCCGGCTCCGGCTGATCAGCCTCGGCCTCACCCTCGTCATGCTGGTCTTCGTCGTACGGCTGCTCCAGGTGCAGGCCGTCGACGCCAGCGCCTACGCGGCCAAGGCCAACCTCAACCGCTACATCCCGGTGAAGCTGTCCGCCGAGCGCGGCTCCATCACCGACCGCAACGGCGTCGACCTGGCGACCACGGTGGACGCCTACGACATCACCGCCGCCCCCGACCTCCTCACGCCCAAGACGGCCAAGACCCATGACGCGCCCCGCCAGGCCGCGGCCCTGCTCGCGCCGATCCTCGGCAAGGACCAGGCGGACCTGGAGCAGAAGCTCACCGACAACCCCAGGTCGCAGTACGTCGTGCTGGCCCGGCAGCAGTCCCCGCAGGTCTGGAACCAGATCAAGGACCTGAAGAGCGCCCTGGACGACGCGGCGGCCAAGGGCAAGGGCACCAATGTCCTGGCCGGGGTCAACCGCGAGGCGCACAGCAAGCGGGTCTATCCGAACGGGGACCTCGCCGCCGGGCTCCTGGGATTCGTGGGCGCCGACGGACGCGGCTCCGCCGGGCTCGAGCAGCAGCTCAACAAGAAGCTCGCGGGCAAGGACGGCAAGCGCGTCTACGCCCAGTCCGGCGGCCACCAGGTGCCCACCGGCGACGTCAGGGAGCAGCCCGCGGTCCCCGGCAGCGACTACGAGCTGACCATCGACCGCGACATCCAGTGGGCCGCCCAGAGCGCCATCGCCGACCAGGTGCGCAAGTCCGGGGCCGACCGCGGCTACGTCATCGTCCAGGACACCCGCACCGGCCAGCTCCTGGCCATGGCCAACGCCCCGGGCTTCGACCCCAACGACATCACCACCACGGACGCCGACGCCCTGGGCAACGCCGCGGTCTCCGACGCGTACGAGCCCGGCAGCGTCAGCAAGCTGATGTCCATGGCCGCCGTCCTCCAGGAGGGCGTGGCACGCTGGGACACCCATGTGGTGGTCCCCAACCGGCTGCCGCGCGCCGACCGGGCCTTCGCCGACGACATCGACCATCCGACCTGGTACCTCACGCTCAACGGCGTGCTCGCCAAGTCCAGCAACATCGGCACGATCCTCGCCACCGAGCAGCTGGCCAAGACCAAGCGGCAGAAGAACCAGATCCTCTACTCCTACCTTCGCAAGTTCGGGATCGGCCAGCCCACCGGGCTCGGTCTGCCCGGCGAGACCCCGGGCATCCTGGCCAAGCCGCAGGACTGGAGCGCCTCGCAGCAGTACACCATCCCCTTCGGCCAGGGGCTGTCGCTCAACGCCGTCCAGGCGGCCTCGGTGTACTCCACCATCGCCAACGGGGGCGAGCGCATCGCGCCCACCCTCGTCCGCGGCACCAGGGGGCCCGGCGGCGACTTCACCGCCGCGCCCGCCCCCAAGAAGACCCGTGTCGTCAGTAAGGAGACCGCGAAGACGCTCGCCGAGATGCTGGAGTCGGTCGTCGACGATCAGGAGGGCACCGGTGCCAAGGCGAAGATCCCGGGCTATCTTGTCGCGGGCAAGACCGGCACCTCCAACCGGGTGGACCCCAAGACCGGCCGCTACCGCGGCTACACCGCGTCCTTCGCCGGCTTCGCCCCGGCCGACAAGCCTCGGCTGACCGTCTACTGCGCCGTCCAGAACCCGACCAAGGGCAGCTACTTCGGCGGCCAGGTCTGCGGACCGGTCTACAAGAAGGTCATGGAGTTCGGCCTCAAGGCCCTCCAGGTCCCGCCGTCCGGGAAGCAGCCCAAACGGCTCCCGGTGAGCTACAACCCGGGCCAGTGAGCGGACCCAGCAGTGATGACGATCACGCCGGACCCCGGGAACCACGGTCCGGTACGGCCCCGCACCGCCGCCTCATTTCGCGGGGGAGCGGGTGTCCCGGGTACGCTCACCGCCGTGCCCCACGCTGATCAGTCCCAAACCCCTCAGAAGGACGTTTCTGTGGAATACCCGGGAGCGCCCCGTCCCCTCCAGGTCCGCCCGATCCCGCTGGCGGAGCTGGCGGATCAGCTGGGCGTCGAAGCCCCCGAAGCCTCGGAAGGGGTCGCGGTCACCGGGATCACCCATGACTCGCGGGCCGTACGCCCCGGCGATGTGTACGCCGCGCTGGCCGGTGCCCGCCTCCACGGCGCGGACTTCGCCGCCCAGGCCGCCGACCTCGGCGCGGTCGCGGTGCTGACCGACCCGGCCGGTGTCGAGCGCGCCGCCGCCACCGGCCTGCCGGTCCTCGCGGTGGACAACCCGCGCGGCCGGATGGGCGCGCTGGCCGCCACGATCTACGGCGAACCGGGACACGACCTGCTCCAGATCGGCATCACCGGTACCTCCGGCAAGACCACGACCGCGTATCTCATCGAGGGCGGCCTCAAGGCCGCCGCGAAGCACGACGGCGGCCTTACGGGTCTCATCGGCACCGTCGAGATGCGGATCGGCGACGAGCGCATCAAGTCCGAGCGCACCACCCCCGAGGCCACCGACCTCCAGGCGCTGTTCGCCGTGATGCGGGAGCGCGACGTCCGCTCGGTCGTCATGGAGGTCTCCAGCCACGCCCTGGTCCTCGGCCGCGTCGACGGCTGCGTCTTCGACGTCGCGGTCTTCAACAACCTCAGCCCGGAGCACATGGAGTTCCACTCCGGCATGGAGGACTACTTCCAGGCCAAGGCGCAGCTGTTCACCAAGGCCCGCAGCCGCCTCGGAGTGATCAACTACGACGACGAGTACGGCCGCCGCCTGATCGAGCAGTCCGAGGTGCCCGTCACCACCTTCTCCGCCGAGGGCCACCCCGACGCCCACTGGCGCGCCGCGGACGTCGAGGTCGGCCCGCTCGGCTCGACCTTCACCGCCGTCGGCCCGAACGGCGAGTCCGTACGGGCCGCCGCGCCCCTCCCGGGCCCCTTCAACGTGGCCAACGCGCTCGCCGCCGTCGTCGCGCTCGCCGTCGCCGGGATCGACCCGCAGACGGCCGCCGACGGCGTCGCCGCCGTCCCCGGCGTACCGGGCCGGCTGGAGCGGGTCGACGTGGGCCAGCCCTACCTCGCGGTCGTCGACTACGCCCACAAGACCGACGCCGTCGAGTCGGTGCTGCGTGCCCTCCGCAAGGTGACCGACGGCAAGCTGCACGCCGTCCTCGGCTGCGGCGGGGACCGCGACCGGCTCAAGCGCGGCCCCATGGGCGCCGCGGTGGCGCGGTACTCCGACACGGCCGTCCTCACCTCCGACAACCCCCGCTCCGAGGACCCGCTCGCGATCCTCGCCGCCATGCTCGCGGGCGCCGCCGAGGTGCCCGCCCACGAGCGCGGTGATGTGCTGGTCGAGGAGGACCGGGCCAACGCCATCGCGGCCGCCGTCGCCCGCGCCGAGCCGGGTGACACCGTCATCGTGGCGGGCAAGGGCCATGAGCAGGGCCAGGACATCGCGGGCGTGATCCGGGCCTTCGACGACCGGCAGGTACTCCGCGAAGCCATCGAGCTCAGTGAGCGAGCCCACGGGCGCGATGCCACGCGCCCCGAGGCGAGCCCACAGCACCGGGACAAACACCTAGACGACCAGGGATGACAGACCGCCATGCGCGCACCAGCCCCCTCCAGGCAGCTCTCCCGCACGGCCGGAGGTGATCAGTGATCGCACTGTCCCTCACCGAGATCGCCGGCCTAGTCGGTGGACAGCCGCACGACATACCGGACCCGGACCTGAAGGTCACGGGCCCCGTCGTGATCGACTCCCGTGAGGTGCGGCCCGGCAGCCTCTTCGCCGCGCTCCCCGGGGAGCGCGTGGACGGCCACGACTTCGCCAGGGGCGCGGTCGAGGCGGGCGCCGTGGCGGTCCTGGCCGCCCGCCCCATCGGCACCCCGGACGCACCCGTACCGGCGATCGTCGTCCCCGACGTCATCGCCGCCATGGGAGCGCTCGCGCGCGCCGTCGTGGAGCGCCTGGGCACCACCGTGGTCGCCCTCACCGGCTCCGCCGGCAAGACGAGCACCAAGGACCTCATCGCCCAGCTGCTCCAGCGCCGCGGCCCCACCGTATGGACGCCGGGCTCGCTCAACAACGAGATCGGCCTGCCGCTCACCGCGATGAGCGCCGACGAGGCCACCCAGCACCTGGTGCTGGAGATGGGCGCCCGCGGTAAGGGCCACATCCGGTATCTGACGGAGCTCACCCCGCCCCGTATCGGACTCGTGCTCAACGTCGGCACCGCCCATATCGGGGAGTTCGGCGGCCGGGAGCAGATCGCCGAGGCCAAGGGCGAGCTCGTGGAGTCCCTGCCGCCCGCCGCGGAGGGCGGGGTGGCGGTGCTCAACGCCGACGACCCCTTCGTGCGCGCCATGGCGTCGCGCACCAAGGCCCGTACGGTCCTGTTCGGCGAGGCCGAGGACGCCGATGTGCGTGCCGGGAATGTCCGGCTCGCCGACGGCGGCCGTCCCGCCTTCACGCTTCACACCCCTACCGGGTGCAGCGAAGTGACCATGCGCCTGTACGGTGAGCACCACGTGTCGAACGCGCTCGCCGCGGCCGCCGTCGCCCATGAGTTGGGCATGTCCGTCGACGAGATCGCCGTGGCGCTCTCCGAGGCGGGGCAGCTCTCCCGCTGGCGGATGGAGGTCACCGAGCGCTCGGACGGCGTGACGGTCGTCAACGACGCCTACAACGCGAACCCCGAGTCCATGCGAGCAGCGCTGCGCGCGCTGGTCGCCATGGGCGCTGCCACACCGGGGCGTCGCACGTGGGCGGTGCTCGGCCCGATGGCCGAGCTGGGCGAGGAGTCACTGGCCGAGCACGACGCGGTCGGGCGGCTGGCCGTCCGGCTCAACGTCAGCAAGCTCGTGGCGGTCGGCGGCCAGGAGGCCGCCTGGCTGGACATGGGCGCCAAGAACGAGGGTTCGTGGGGTGAGGAGTCGGTGCACGTGTCCGACGTGCGGGCAGCGGTCGATCTGCTGCGCAGCGAGCTGCGACCGGGGGACGTCGTGTTGGTGAAGGCATCCAGGTCGGTCGGCCTGGAGCGGCTTGCTCAGGCATTGCTCGACGGTGAGGGTGAGGTCGCCGGCCGATGGGCATGAGGCAGATCCTCTTCTCGGGAGCCATCGGGCTCTTTCTGACCCTGATCGGCACACCGCTGCTGATCAAGCTGCTGGCCCGCAAGGGCTATGGCCAGTACATCCGGGACGACGGTCCGCGGACGCACGGCAGCAAGAAGGGCACGCCCACGATGGGCGGTATCTCCTTCATCCTGGCCACGCTGATCGCCTACGCCCTGACGAAGGTGATCACGGGCAGCCAGCCGACCTTCTCGGGCGTGCTGGTGCTCTTCCTGTTCGCGGGCATGGGCCTGGTCGGCTTCCTCGACGACTACATCAAGATCGTCAAGCAGCGCAGCCTGGGTCTGCGGGCCAAGGCCAAGATGGCCGGTCAGCTGATCGTCGGTATCGCCTTCGCGATCCTCGCGCTGAACTTCGCCGACGCGCGCCAGCAGACCCCCGCCTCCGACCGGCTCTCCTTCGTCCAGGACTTCGGCTGGTCCTTCGGCCCGGTGATCTTCGCGATCTGGGCGCTGTTCATGATCCTGGCGATGTCGAACGGCGTGAACCTCACCGACGGTCTCGACGGTCTGGCCACCGGCGCCTCCGTGATGGTCTTCGGCGCCTACACCTTCATCGGCGTCTGGCAGTACCAGGAGTCCTGCGCCAACGCGCAGACCCTCACCAACCCGGCGTCCTGTTTCGAGGTCCGCGACCCGCTCGATCTGGCCGTCGTCGCCTCCGCCCTGATGGGCGCGTGCTTCGGCTTCCTGTGGTGGAACACCTCACCCGCCAAGATCTTCATGGGTGACACCGGTTCGCTCGCGCTCGGCGGCGCGCTCGCCGGCCTCGCCATCTGCTCCCGTACGGAGCTGCTGCTGGCCCTCCTCGGCGGTCTGTTCGTCCTGATCACCATGTCCGTGGTCATCCAGGTCGGCTCCTTCCGGACGACCGGGCGACGGGTCTTCCGGATGGCACCGCTCCAGCACCACTTCGAACTCAAGGGGTGGAGCGAAGTCCTTGTGGTGGTCCGGTTCTGGATCATCCAGGGCATGTGTGTGATCGTCGGCCTCGGCCTCTTCTACGCGGGGTGGCGGGCCTCGTGACGTCCGGCGCCGCCTCCCTCGACGTGTCCGACCTCGCCGGCCGGCAGGTCACCGTCGCCGGACTCGGCGTCTCCGGGGTCCCCGCGGCGCGTGCGCTGCGGGGCCTCGGGGCCTCGGTGACCGTGGTCAACGGCAGCGACGGCGAACCGCAGCGCGCCCAGGCGGCCGAGCTCGAGCCGCTGGGCATCACGGTCCGCCTCGGCGACGGGGCCGCGTCCAATAGCGGCTCCGCCGCGGGGCTCCCCGAGGGCACCGAGCTGATCGTGACCACCCCCGGCTGGAAGCCCACCAGCCCGCTCTTCCTGGCCGCCGCCGAGGCGAACGTGCCCATCTGGGGCGATGTGGAGCTGGCGTGGCGGCTGCGCGGGAAGGACGCCCCGCCCTGGCTCGCGGTGACCGGCACCAACGGCAAGACGACCACCGTAAGGATGCTGGCGGCCATCCTGGAGGCGGCCGGGCTGCGCACCGCCGCCGTCGGCAACATCGGCGTCTCGCTCCTGGACATCGTGCTGGGCGACGAGCCGTACGACGTGCTGGCCGTCGAGCTCTCCAGCTACCAGCTGCACTGGGCGCCCTCGCTGCGCGCCCACTCCGGGGCGGTGCTCAACCTCGCCCCCGACCACCTCGACTGGCACGGCTCCATGGCGGCCTACGCGGCCGACAAGGGCCGGATCTACGAGGGCAACCAGGTGGCCTGCGTCTACAACGTGGCCGACCCCGCCACCGAGGACCTGGTGCGCGCGGCCGACGTCGAGGAGGGCTGCCGGGCGATCGGCTTCACCCTCGGCACCCCCGGCCCCTCCCAGCTCGGCGTCGTGGAGGACATCCTCGTCGACCGGGCCTTCGTGGCGGACCGCCAGAAGCAGGCGCAGGAGCTCGCCGAGGTCTCCGACGTGAACCCGCCGGCCCCGCACAACATCGCCAACGCCCTCGCGGCGGCCGCCCTGGCGCGAGCCTACGGCGTCCCGCCGAAGGCCGTACGGGACGGCCTGCGCGCCTTCCGGCCCGACCCGCACCGGGTGGAGCATGTGGCGGACGTCGACGGCGTGGCCTACGTCGACGACTCCAAGGCGACCAACACCCATGCCGCGGAGGCGTCGTTGGGCGCCTATGAGCACATCGTGTGGATCGCGGGCGGCCTCGCCAAGGGGGCCACCTTCGACGAGCTCGTCCTCACGGCGGCCGAGCGGCTGCGCGGCGTGGTGCTGATCGGCGCCGACCGTGCCCTGATCCGGGAAGCGCTCGCGCGACACGCAGCAGATGTCCCGGTCGTGGACCTCGACCGGACCGACACTGGGGCGATGGCCGCGGCTGTGCGCGAATCGGCGCGGCTCGCCCGGCCGGGCGATACCGTCCTGATGGCCCCGGCCTGTGCCTCGATGGACATGTTCACCAACTACAACAAGCGGGGCGACGCCTTCGCCGCGGCGGTTCATGACCTGGCCTCCGGCCGGGTCCCGGACGATCAGTAGCCCGCCGGTCCCCCGCGAGGACCGCCCGCGCGGGGAAACCGGAGGGGATACGACATGACGCCTGACCAGCCCGCCGCCCCGCGTTCCCGGACGGCCCGCCCCGGCACTGGCCGCCCGGTGCCGCGCTCGGGCGGCACCCTGCGGCTGCGCGAGGCCGTACGGGGCAAGGGCCGGGCGGCGTCACCGGCCCGCCCGCGCTCCACGGCGGGCGCCTCGCGGCCTCCGCGCCGCCCGCCGAGGGTGAATGTCCTCGAGGCCCTGCGCGGGCTCCAGCAGCGTCTCAGGCGGGCCTGGGACCGGCCGCTGACCGCGTACTACCTGCTGCTCGGCGGCTCGCTGCTGATCCTGGTGCTCGGGCTGGTCATGGTCTACTCCGCCTCCCAGATCAAGGCGCTACAGTCCGGGCTCTCACCGTCGTACTTCTTCCGCAAACAGCTCTTCGCCGCCGCCCTCGGCGGTGCGCTGATGCTGCTCGCCGTGCGGATGCCCATCAAACTGCACCGGGCCTTCGCCTATCCGCTGCTCGCGGTCTCGGTCTTCCTGATGTGTCTGGTGCAGGTCCCGGGCATGGGCATCGCGGTCAACGGCAACCAGAACTGGATCTCCTTCGGCGGTCCCTTCCTGCTCCAGCCCAGTGAGTTCGGCAAGCTGGCGCTGGTCCTGTGGGGTGCCGATCTTCTCGCCCGCAAACAGGACAAGCGGCTGCTGGCCCAGTGGAAGCACCTGCTGGTCCCGCTGGTGCCCGCGACCGGCATGCTGCTCGGCCTGATCATGCTGGGCGGGGACATGGGCACCGCGATCATTCTCACTGCGATCCTTTTCGGCCTGCTGTGGCTGGCCGGCGCCCCCACCCGGCTCTTCGCGGGCGTCCTCGCCTTCGCCGGGATCATCGGCATGGTGCTCATCAAGACCAGCGCCAACCGGATGTCCCGGCTCGCCTGTATCGGCGCCACCGAGCCCGGTGCGCACGATCAGTGCTGGCAGGCGGTGCACGGGATCTACGCGCTCGCCAACGGCGGATGGTTCGGCTCGGGACTCGGGGCGAGTATGGAGAAATGGGGCGAACTACCCGAACCGCATACTGACTTCATCTTCGCCATTACCGGGGAGGAACTCGGCCTGGCGGGGACGCTGTCGGTTCTCGTTCTCTTCGCGGCTCTAGGCTATGCGGGTATCCGCGTGGCCGGACGCACGGAGGACCCCTTCGTGAGGTACGCCGCGGGAGGTGTGACCACCTGGATCACGGCCCAGGCCGTGGTCAACATCGGCGCGGTGCTCGGTCTGCTGCCGATCGCGGGTGTTCCGCTCCCGCTGTTCTCCTACGGAGGGTCCGCCCTGCTGCCGACCATGTTCGCCGTCGGCCTGCTGATCGCCTTCGCCCGGGCTGAGCCCGGTGCGCGGGCGGCCCTGGCCATGCGGCAGCCTGCTTTGCGGAAGAAGCTGGCTCGGGTGAGACGGAAGACGATGAGACGGCCCGTCAAGAGGCGGCCGTCCGGAGAGCGGTGAATTTCGGTGCATGTCGTACTCGCCGGTGGGGGGACCGCCGGCCACATCGAGCCCGCGCTCGCCCTCGCGGACGCCCTGCGCAGGCAGGACCCGACCGTGGGGATCACGGCGCTCGGCACGGAGCGCGGGCTCGAGACCCGGCTCGTACCGGAGCGCGGCTATGAGCTCGGGCTCATCCCGGCCGTACCGCTGCCGCGCAAGCCCACCCCCGAGCTGATCACCGTCCCCGGACGGCTGCGCGGCACCATCAAGGCCGCCGAGCAGATCCTGGAGCGCACCAAGGCCGACTGTGTCGTCGGCTTCGGCGGCTATGTGGCCCTGCCCGGCTATCTGGCCGCCAAGCGGCTCGGCGTGCCGATCGTCGTCCACGAGGCCAACGCCCGCCCCGGCCTCGCCAACAAGATCGGCTCCCGCTACGCCCACTTCGTGGCGGTCTCCACCCCGGACAGCAAGCTCCGCAACTCCCGCTATGTGGGCATCCCGCTGCGCCGCTCCATCGCCACCCTCGACCGGGCCGCGGTCCGCCCCGAGGCCCGCGCGGCGTTCGGGCTCGACCAGAACCTGCCGACGCTGCTGGTCTCCGGCGGCTCGCAGGGCGCGCGGCGGCTGAACGAGGTGGTCCAGACGGTGGCGCCGTTCCTCCAGCGCGCCGGGATCCAGGTGCTCCACGCGGTCGGTCCGAAAAACGAACTGCCTCATGTGGACAACATGCCCGGAATGCCGCCCTACATCCCGGTACCGTATGTGGACCGGATGGACCTCGCGTACGCCGCGGCCGACATGATGCTCTGCCGCGCGGGCGCGATGACCGTCGCCGAACTGTCCGCCGTCGGGCTCCCCGCCGCCTACGTCCCGCTGCCGATCGGCAACGGCGAGCAGCGGCTCAACGCCCAGCCGGTGGTCAAGGCGGGCGGCGGGCTGCTGGTCGACGACGCCGAGCTGAGCCCCGAGTGGGTGCAGGGCAATGTGCTGCCGGTGCTCGGCGACCCGCACCGGCTGTACGAGATGTCCCGGCGCGCCGCCGAGTTCGGCCGCAGGGACGCCGACGAGCTGCTGGTCGGCATGGTGTACGAGGCGATCAGCGCACGCCGCCAGGCGTGAGGAGGCAGGGAGCGTGGCCGGACCGTCGACCGCCGAGCGCGGTGCACGAGGGACGACTCCGTCCGGCCCGCCCCCACGCCTCCTCCGGGTGCGCCGCCGGCTCCGGCCGCCCCGCCGCCGCACCCTGCTGGTGACGGCGGCGGCGGTGACCCTGCTCGGCGCCGGGGCCGTCTGGCTGCTCTACGGCTCGAGCTGGCTGCGGGCCGAGCGGGTGCGGGTCGCCGGCACCACCGTCCTCACCGCCGAGGACGTGCGCGACGCGGCCGACGTATCCCTGAACACCCCTCTGGTGGCGGTGGACACCGGAGCGATCGAACACCGTGTGCGCGAGCGGCTGAAGCGGATTGCGAAAGTGGACGTATCCCGGTCATGGCCGCACACCATCAGTCTGGTAGTGACGGAACGCAGGCCCGAAGCCATTGTCGAAGAGGGCGGGAAGTTCCACGAAGTGGACGCCACGGGAGTGCGGTTCTCCACGCTGAGCAAGCGTCCGAAGGGGGTTCCGCTGCTGGAAATGGAGCCGGACCGGTCGCCGAGTTCGCGCCATTTCGGCCCGACCGCACTGCGCCGCGAGGCGGTCCGGGTGGTCACCCAACTCCCCGAGAAGGTCCGCCAGGACACCCGTTCCCTCCGGGTCCGCTCGTACGATTCGATCACCCTGGAGCTGACCGGGGGCCGTACCATCGCGTGGGGGAGCGGAGAGCGCGGCGAGGCGAAGGCCAAGGCGCTCACCGCCCTGATGAAAGCGCGGCCGGACGCCGGCCACTTCGACGTCCAAGCGCCGAGTGCCCCCGCGGTGTCTCGCAGTTGACGTGGATAGCGGCAGGCCAGCACCCTGGTTGGCTAGCCCACTGGGTGATCACATAGGGTGAAAAGAAAAGCGGGAGGTTCGGCGTGTTCATTGAACGCGCGCCACTTGTCGACTTAGTGTCCTGTTCCGAAGAGTCCGGGAAACAGAGGCACTGGTAACCCTAAACTTCAGCGTTAGGGTTGGGGTCGGCAATCGGAACCGTCCCATTCGGCATCAGTCGGCGCACCGCACAACGGCGGGGTGGCGACACGTAACTCGAGGCGAGAGGCCTTCGACGTGGCAGCACCGCAGAACTACCTCGCAGTCATCAAGGTCGTCGGCATCGGCGGCGGTGGCGTGAATGCCATCAACCGGATGATCGAGGTCGGGCTCAAGGGCGTCGAGTTCATCGCGATCAACACCGATGCGCAGGCCCTGCTGATGAGTGACGCGGACGTCAAGCTGGACGTCGGCCGTGAGCTCACCCGGGGCCTGGGAGCCGGCGCCAACCCCGATGTCGGCCGTAAGGCCGCCGAGGACCACCGCGAGGAGATCGAGGAGGTCCTCAAGGGGGCCGACATGGTCTTCGTGACGGCGGGTGAGGGCGGCGGTACGGGCACCGGCGGTGCCCCTGTGGTCGCGAACATCGCCCGCTCGCTGGGCGCACTGACGATCGGTGTGGTCACCCGTCCGTTCACCTTCGAGGGCCGCCGCCGCGCCAATCAGGCGGAGGACGGCATCGCGGGTCTGCGGGACGAGGTCGACACCCTCATCGTGATCCCGAACGACCGGCTGCTGTCCATTTCGGACCGTCAGGTGAGCGTGCTCGACGCGTTCAAGTCGGCCGACCAGGTGCTGCTGTCGGGTGTTCAGGGCATCACCGACCTGATCACCACCCCGGGTCTGATCAACCTCGACTTCGCGGACGTCAAGTCCGTGATGTCGGAGGCCGGATCGGCGCTGATGGGCATCGGCTCGGCCCGCGGCGACGACCGCGCGGTGGCCGCGGCCGAGATGGCGATCTCCTCGCCGCTGCTGGAGGCGTCCATCGACGGCGCCCGGGGCGTGCTGCTCTCCATCTCCGGCGGCTCGGACCTCGGTCTGTTCGAGATCAACGAGGCCGCCCAGCTGGTGAGCGAGGCCGCCCACCCCGAGGCCAACATCATCTTCGGCGCGGTGATCGACGACGCGCTCGGCGACGAGGTCCGGGTCACCGTGATCGCGGCGGGCTTCGACGGCGGTCAGCCGCCCGCGAAGAACCGCGACAAGGTGCTCGGCTCCTACAGCGGCGGCAACCGCGAAGAGGGGTCCGGCGGCTCCTCGAACCGCCCGGCCGGCCAGGAGAGCGGCAGCCGCCCGTCCTTCGGCGGGCTCGGCAGCGTCACCCCGCGCGATGAGGAGCCCGCCCCGGCGGACCCCGCCCCGGTCGCAGAGGTGCCGCCGCCCCCGGTGCCCACCCCGCACCCCCAGGTTCCCCCGGCTCGCCCCTACCCGGAGAGCCAGGCCGAGGAGCTGGACGTCCCGGACTTCCTGAAGTGAGCCGTCCGGTATGGCTCGGCGGCGACTTTGAAGTGAACCAGACGTGATAGCGCAACAGCACGACGCGAGCGGCGCGCACTTCGCCTTCACCGACCGGTGGGGCGGGGTGAGCGCCGCTCCGTATGAGGAGCTGAACCTCGGCGGGGCGGTCGGCGACGACCCCCAGGCCGTACGGACCAACCGCGAGCTGGCCGCCAAGGCGGTGGGCCTGGACCCGGCGGCGGTGGTCTGGATGAACCAGGTGCACGGCCGGGACGTCGCGGTGGTCGACGGACCGTGGTCGGACGACGAGATCCCGGCGGTGGACGCGGTGGTGACGCGGCGTCGGGGCCTCGCCCTGGCCGTCCTCACCGCCGACTGCACCCCGGTGCTGCTGGCCGATCCGGTGGCCGGGGTCGTCGGCGCCGCCCACGCCGGGCGGCCGGGACTGGTCGCCGGAGTGGTGCCGGCGGTGCTGAAGGTGATGACCGAACAGGGCGCGGAGCCCGCCCGGATCGTCGCCCGCACCGGCCCCGCGGTCTGCGGCCGCTGCTACGAGGTACCCGCGGACATGCGCGCCGATGTCGCCGGGACGGTGCCGGAGGCGTGGGCCGAGACCAGCTGGGGTACCCCCGCCGTGGATGTGGCGGCCGGTGTGCGGGCCCAACTGGTGCGCGGGGGTGTGCGGATGGACGAGACGGATGGACAATCTCACATCTGCACCCTGGAGTCGGCGGACCACTTCTCGTACCGGCGCGAGCGCACCACGGGGCGGCTCGCGAGCTATGTCTGGTTGGGCGGCTGAGCTGTGACGGATCGCAAGGCGGAACTGGCCGCGAATCTGGCCCGGGTGGAGGAACGTATCTCTGCCGCCTGCGCCGGGGCCGGTCGCAAGCGCGAAGAGGTGACCCTGATCGTGGTCACCAAGACCTATCCGGCGAGCGATGTCCGTTTGCTCGCGGAACTCGGCGTACGGCACGTCGCCGAGAACCGCGACCAGGAGGCCGCCCCCAAAGCCGCGGAATGCGCGGATCTGCCATTGATCTGGCACTTTGTCGGGCAGTTGCAGACCAATAAGGTGCGTTCCGTATCGAGTTATGCCGATGTGGTGCAATCTGTCGATCGCAAGCGATTGGTCGACGCACTCTCCCGCGCGGCTGTGGGGGCCGGGCGGGAGCTGGGCGTCCTGATTCAGGTCGCGCTCGACGTGGACTCCAGTGACCGGGGAGAGCGCGGAGGGGTGGGACCGGACGGAGTGGAACGGCTCGCCGAGTCCGTGGCCGAGGCCGAAGGACTCCGGCTCGACGGTCTGATGACCGTCGCCCCGCTGTCGGGCCCCTACGAGGGGCGGCCGCGGGCGGCGTTCGACCGGCTGATGGAAATCTCATCCCGCCTGCGCGTGGCCCATCCGGCTGCGAACATGGTCTCGGCGGGGATGAGCTCGGACCTCGAGGAAGCGGTGGCGGCGGGGGCGACACATGTGCGCGTCGGCACTGCGGTACTCGGAGTCCGACCCGGGCTCCGGTAACGTCGCGAAGAAGTCGGACCACAGCAGAAAATATGGTCATTCCCGTCAAAAGGCGGGCGGGCCACGTGGATCCATGGCATCCGGTGGCGGAGCCGATCCACCACAGAGCGGAGGACGCAGAAAATGGCCGGCGCGATGCGCAAGATGGCGGTCTACCTCGGCCTCGTGGAGGACGATGGGTACGACGGCCGGGGATTCGACCCCGACGACGAGTTCGAGCCCGAGCCGGAGCCCGAGCGGGAGCGGGACCGCCGGCGGCATCAGGTGGTGGAGACCGAACCGCGGCCGGAAAGGGGCGAATCCGTGCGAGTCGTCCACCCTCCCGCACAACGCGAACCGGCTCCACTTGCGGTGGAAACCGGGCGACCCGCGCGAATTGCCCCCGTGGCGTCCATCACACCTGAACGTCAGAACTTGGAGAAGAACGCGCCAGTGATCATGCCCAAGGTCGTGTCCGAGCGGGAGCCGTACCGCATCACCACACTGCACCCCCGGACCTACAACGAGGCCCGTACTATCGGGGAACACTTCCGTGAGGGCACTCCCGTGATCATGAATCTGACGGAGATGGACGACACGGATGCGAAGCGACTTGTCGACTTTGCGGCCGGTCTGGTGTTCGGTCTCCATGGGAGCATTGAGCGGGTGACGCAGAAGGTGTTCCTGTTGTCTCCTGCTAACGTCGATGTCACGGCGGAGGACAAGGCCCGTATCGCAGAGGGCGGGTTCTTCAACCAGAGCTGAGACGCAAAAACGGCAAACCGGCAACACCGAGTCATCCGAGGCCGAAAGGCCGAGTACGAACCAGGGGAGAGGGACGCGCGGGATGGGCATCGCACTACAGGTGATCTACATCGCGCTCTACTGCTACCTGATCGTGCTGATCTTCAGGCTCGTGATGGACTACGTCTTCCAGTTCGCGCGCTCGTGGCAACCCGGTAGGGCGATGGTGGTCATCCTCGAGGCCACCTACACTGTGACCGATCCGCCACTCAAGCTGCTGCGGCGGTTCATTCCGCCGTTGCGTCTCGGGGGTGTGGCGCTCGACCTGTCCTTCTTCGTGCTGATGATCATCGTCTGGATCCTGATCACCGTCGTGAGCAATTTTGCGAGCAGGGTGTGAACGATACGGTCTTGCCGATTGCCGACGACTACGTTGAGGTGAAGTAGAGATGCCGTTGACCCCCGAGGACGTGCGGAACAAGCAGTTCACGACCGTCCGCCTCCGAGAAGGCTATGACGAGGACGAGGTCGATGCCTTCCTCGACGAGGTCGAAGCCGAACTGACTCGGCTGTTGCGGGAGAACGAGGACCTGCGCGCCAAGCTGGCCGCCGCGACACGTGCCGCGGCCCAGAGCCAGCAACAAGGCATGCGCAAGCCACCCGAACAGCAGGAGCGGCCGGGCGCACCTGTGCCCGCCGCCATATCTGGACCGCCGCAGCCGGTGCCGCCCGGCCAGCAGCAGATGGGTGGCCCGCCCCAACTCCCGGGCGGAGCCCCGCAGCTGCCGGCCGGTCCGATGGGCCAGAACGGCCCCGGGCCGATGCAGCAGGGCGGTCCCGGCCCGATGCAGCAGGGCGGCCCTGGTCCGATGCAGCAGGGCGGACCGGGCCCGATGGGCCAGAACGGTCCCATGGGTCCCGGCGGTCCCATGGGTGGCCCGATGGGCGGTCCCGGTGGCCCGGGTGGCCCCGGCGGTCCTGGCGGCCCGCAGCTGCCGCAGCCGGGGCAGGGCCCGGGCGGCGACAGCGCCGCGCGCGTGCTCTCGCTCGCGCAGCAGACCGCCGACCAGGCGATCGCGGAGGCCCGTTCCGAGGCCAACAAGATCGTCGGCGAGGCCCGTAGCCGCGCCGAGGGCCTGGAGCGGGACGCCCGCGCCAAGGCCGACGCGCTGGAGCGGGACGCGCAGGAGAAGCACCGTGTCGCGATGGGCTCCCTGGAGTCCGCTCGTGCCACGCTCGAGCGCAAGGTCGAGGATCTGCGCGGCTTCGAGCGCGAGTACCGCACGCGGCTGAAGTCGTACCTGGAGAGCCAGCTGCGCCAGCTGGAGAACCAGGCCGACGACTCGCTCGCCCCGCCGCGCACCCCGGCGACCGCCTCGCTGCCGCCGTCCCCCTCGATGAGCGGCTCCATGGCCTCGGCCGGCGCCGGCGCGATGGGTGGCCACACGATGGGCGGCAACCAGTCCATGGGTGGCCACAACCAGAACGGCGGCGCGCCGTCCTACGGTGGCCAGCAGCAGATGTCTCCCGCGATGACCCAGCCGATGGCACCGGTGCGGCCGCAGAGTCCGCAGCCGATGCAGCAGGCGCCGAGCCCGATGCGGGGCTTCCTCATCGACGAGGACGACAACTGACGCGGGGCGCGTAAGCGCGGAGCGTTCGGCAATCACAAGGGCCGGGTCCCAGGAGCTTCCTCCTGGGACCCGGCCCTTTGCCGTGCGCGCGGGGGCGGCGGGGGATTGTTCTTGGGTTCTAGGAGTCGTTGCAACACCCCAGTTCAGGGGATGCGATGGACTTCGAGATTCGTAAGGACCGGACGAGGCCTCAGGGTAGGAAGAAGC
>NZ_BAAAIF010000037.1:0-101300 GCF_039525925.1 Streptomyces javensis
CCCCGGTCTGGGCGAGGGCGCGGCGGGCCGTCGCTCGCGCGCCCGCAGCGCGCACGGCCGCACCACCGGAGCGCGCCGCCCGCGGGGGACGCTCGCCGCGCTGCATCTGTCGGCGACCGTCCGGGCGGCCGCCCCGCATCAGCTGGCGCGCGGACGGCGCGGGCCCGGGCTGCTGGTGCGCCGGGACGATCTGCGCGAGGCGGTGCGCGAGGGCCGGGAGGGCAACCTCGTGCTGTTCGTGGTGGACGCGTCGGGCTCGATGGCCGCGCGGAAGCGGATGAGCGCGATCAAGGGTGCGGTGCTGTCGCTGCTGCTCGACGCCTACCAGCGGCGGGACAAGGTCGGGCTGATCACCTTCCGGGGTACGGACGCCGAGCTGGCGCTGCCACCCACCTCGTCGGTGGACACGGCCGCCGCACGGCTGGAGCGGCTGCCGACGGGCGGACGTACGCCGCTGGCGGCCGGGCTGCTGAAGGCCCGGGAGGTGCTGCGGGTGGAGCGGCTGCGGGATCCCGCACGCCGTCCGCTGCTGGTCGTGGTGACCGACGGGCGGGCCACGGAGGCGCGGCGGTCCGGCGGTCCCACGCCGGTCGAGCGGGCCGGGCGCGCGGCGCGGATGCTCGCGGGCGACGGGGTCGCCTCGGTGGTCGTGGACTGCGAGTCGGGGCCGGTGCGGCTGGGGCTCGCGGGCGCGCTCGCCCGCGAACTGCGGGGCACCCCGGTGACACTCGACGAGCTGCGCGCGGACAGCGTGACGGCGCTGGTGCGCGATGTACGAACCGTTTCGAACCCTCGGAGGGCCGCCTGATGCCGCAAGGACAACCGACCACCGTGCCGGACGACGGGCTGACCACCCGCCAGCGCCGCAACCGTCCGCTGGTGCTCGTCCACACAGGTCAGGGCAAGGGCAAGTCGACCGCGGCGTTCGGGCTGGCGCTGCGGGCGTGGAACCAGAACTGGCCGGTCGGTGTATTCCAATTTGTAAAGTCCGCGAAATGGCGGGTCGGTGAGGAGCGTGCGCTGCGCGTCCTCGGCGACTCGGGCGAAGGGGGGACCGTCGCATGGCACAAGATGGGCGAGGGCTGGTCGTGGGTCCAGCGCGACATGGCTTCCAGCGAGGAGGCCGCACGCGAGGGCTGGGAGCAGGTCAAGCGCGATCTCGCGGCGGAGACATACCGGCTCTATGTGCTGGACGAGTTCGCGTATCCGATGCACTGGGGCTGGGTGGACCCCGACGAGGTGGTGGCGGTGCTGCGGGACCGGCCCGGGACGCAGCACGTGGTCATCACGGGGCGTAACGCACCGGCGCAGCTGCTGGACTTCGCCGATCTGGTCACCGACATGTCCAAGGTCAAGCATCCGATGGACGCCGGTCAGAAGGGCCAGCGAGGCATCGAGTGGTGAGTGTCCCGCGCCTGGTGATCGCGGCCCCCGCCTCCGGCAGCGGGAAGACGACGGTCACGGCCGGGCTGATGGCCGCCTTCGCGGAGCGCGGTCTGGACGTGTCCCCGCACAAGGTCGGCCCGGACTACATCGACCCTGGCTATCACGCGCTCGCGATCTCCTCGGCCGCCTCTTCGGACGCCTCGGGGGCCGGCCGGTCCCGGACCGGGGGCGCGCGCCCGGGCCGGAATCTGGACGCCTATCTATGCGGTCCGGACCGGATCGCGCCGCTGTTCCTGCATGGGGCGGCGGGCTGCGATCTGGCCCTGGTCGAGGGGGTGATGGGCCTGTTCGACGGGGCGGCCGGGCAGGGCGAGCTGGCCTCGACGGCGCATGTGGCCAAGCTGCTGCGGGCACCGGTGGTGCTGGTGGTGGACGCGTCGTCGCAGTCGCGGTCGGTGGCCGCGCTGGTGCATGGCTTCGCCTCCTGGGACCCCGGGGTGCGGGTCGCGGGGGTGATCCTGAACAAGGTCGCCTCGGACCGTCACGAGGCGATGCTGCGCGAGGCGCTGGAGGGGTGCGGGGTGCCGGTGTTCGGCGCGCTGCGCCGGACGCGGGCGGTGCGGGCCCCGAGCCGCCATCTGGGTCTGGTGCCGGTGGCCGAGCGCCATGCGGAGGCGGTCGATTCGGCGGCCGCGCTGGCGGCGCGGGTGCGGGAGGGCTGCGATCTCGACGGGCTGCTGGCGCTGGCGCGCAGCGCACCGCCGCTGTCCGGGCGGCCCTGGGATCCGGAGGAGGAGATACACCGGGCGATGGCCGCCGTCCCCGGTGCCGGGGGCCCGGGCGACGATGCCGGGGGCCGGGGCCATCGGGCGGCGCGGCCGGTGGTCGCCGTGGCGGGCGGGGCCGCGTTCACCTTCTCGTACGCGGAGCACGCCGAGCTGCTCACGGCGGCGGGGGCGCGGGTCGTCCCCTTCGACCCGCTGCGGGACGAGCGCCTCCCCGAGGGCACCGGCGGCCTGGTGATCGGCGGCGGCTTCCCGGAGGTCTACGCCCCCGAGCTGTCCGCGAACGAGCCGCTGCGCACCGCCGTCGCCGGACTCGCCGCGTCCGGCGCGCCCATCGCCGCCGAATGTGCCGGACTGCTGTATCTGGCGCATTCGCTGGACGGGCAGCCGATGTGCGGGGTGCTGGCCGCGAAGGCACGGATGTCGGAACGTCTGACGCTGGGCTACCGTGAGGCCGTGGCCGTCTCCGACACCTCACTCGCCGCCGCGGGGACACGGGTGCGCGGCCATGAGTTCCACCGCACGACCATCGTGCCCGGAGCGGGGCCGGAGCCCGCCTGGGGGCTCGTCCACCCGGAGCGTCGTACCGAAGGGTTCGCACAGGGAGATGTGCATGCCTCCTATCTGCATGTGCACTGGGCCTCGGTCCCAGGGGCGGCGGCCCGGTTCGTCAACAGATGTGCGTCCCCTGCCGGTTGAGCCGAGGCGGTGAGCTGACGTGGAGGTCATCGGCCGGGGCACGGCGTCTCCCCCACCCGCGGCGCCGCTTGTCGTCGGGGTCGGGGCCGGCCGGGGCGTATCCGCCGGCGAGGTGCTCGGGCTGGTCCAGGCCACCCTGGCGGAGGCGGGCCTTTCCCCGTGCGGCGTCGCCGAGTTGGCCACGGTCGAGGCCAAGGCCGGGGAGGCCGGGCTGCTGACGGCGGCCGAACGGCTGGGGGTGCCGCTGTGCGGATACCCGGCCGAGGCGCTGGCCGCGGTGGAGGTGCCGAACCCGTCCGCGGCGCCGCTCACCGCCGTGGGCACGTCCGGGGTCGCCGAGGCGGCCGCGCTGCTGGCGGCCGGTCCGGGGGGCCAACTGCTCGTCGCCAAGCGGAAGTCCAGGCCACACGGCCGCCCCGGGAAGGCCACCTGCGCCGTCGCCAGGGTCCTTCTGACGGATCTCCGTGACGCCGCGGAGATCCGTCAGAAGGACCCCAGCCGCCCGGTGGCGGTCAAATCCGGGCAGGGCGGGCAGCGAAGACCTGCCGTCGACCGCCCCGACGCAGGTCAGTAACGTCTCGGGGCGGAACAGCCCGCCCCCCGCCGACCGTGACACCCGCACCACCTGCACCAAGGAGACCTCGTGACGACCCCGCCCGCCCTGCTCATCGCAGGAATCGGCACGCGAGACGAAAGGCACGCCGCCGCCTTCCAGGCATTCGTCAGGGAGTTGGCCACACGCCACCCGGACCTGCCCGTGGCGGGTGGCCTCACCGGACCGGGCAGCCATCCGCTGTCCGACGCGGTCACCCGGCTCGTCGGAGAAGGGGTGACCCGCTTCGCGGTCGTCCCGATGACGCTGATCCCCGCGGCTCCCCCGAGAGACGGCATCGCCGCCGCGCTGGCCCAGGAGGCGGAGCGGCACGCCGACGCCTCGTTCACCTCCGCCCGGCCGCTCGGCCCGCACCGCACACTGCTGAGCCTGCTGGAGCGGCGGCTCGACGAGGCGCTGGGCAATCGGCCCCGGCTGCCCTCGGACCGCGCGGAGACGACCGTGCTGCTGGTGGGCGACGGTTCGCCGCTCCCCGAGGCCAACGCCGAGGTGCACCGCGCGGCACGGCTGCTGTGGGAGGGCCGTGGCTTCGCGGGCGTCGAGGTGGCCTTCGCCTCGCTCGCCGCCCCGGATGTGGCCTCCGGCCTGGACCGCTGCGCCAAGCTGGGGGCGCGGCGGGTCGTGGTGCTGCCGTACTTCCTGTTCGAGGGTGACGCCCTGGAGCGGGTTCGGCAGCAGGCGGAGGGCTGGGGACTCGCCCACCCCGAGGTCGAGGTGGTCGCGGCCGATGTCATCGGCCCGGCGCGGGAGTTGGCCGATCTGGTCATGGACCGCTATGAGGAGGTGGCCGACACCAGCGAGCGCGCCGGGTTCAGCGATGACGCCCATGCCTTCGCGCATCCGGATGCCCACGCCGATGTCCGCTGAGCCGTCGGCGAACCCGCCCGCGGAAGGGTCCGCCGCCGATGGTGGGTCCGCCGCCGATGGTGGGTCCGCCGGGTTCGATCTGCGACATCACGGGGACGCGGAGGTGCGGGGTGCCGACGCCGCCCTGACCGACCTCGCGGTCAACGTCCGGGCCGGTACGCCTCCGGAGTGGCTCAAGGCCCATATCGCCGCGTCCCTCGACGGGCTGGCCGCCTATCCGGACGGGCGGGTGGCGCGGGAGGCGGTCGCCGCGCGCCATGGGCTTCCGGTCGGCCGGGTGCTGCTGACCGCGGGCGCCGCGGAGGCGTTCGTCCTGCTCGCCCGCGCCATACCGGCCCGACGGCCGGTGGTGGTGCATCCGCAGTTCACCGAGCCGGAGGCGGCGCTGCGGGACGCGGGGCGCCCGGTGGAGCGCGCGGTCCTCGATGAGCGGGACGGCTTCCGGCTGACCCCGGCGGCCGTGCCGGAGGACGCCGATCTGGTGGTGATCGGCAACCCCACCAACCCCACGTCCGTGCTGCACCCGGCCGATGCCGTGGCCGGGCTCGCCCGGCCGGGGCGGACGCTGGTGGTGGACGAGGCGTTCATGGACGCCGTCCCGGGTGAGTCGGAGTCGCTGGCGGCCCGCACCGATGTGCCGGGGCTCGTGGTGCTCCGCAGCCTCACCAAGACCTGGGGCCTGGCGGGGCTGCGGATCGGCTACGTACTGGCGGAGCCGGACACCATCACGGCGCTGGAGCGGGTCCAGCCACTGTGGCCGGTGTCCAGCCCGGCCCTGGCGGCGGCCGAGGCGTGCTGCACCCCGTCCGCCCTCGCCGAGGCGGCCCGCGCCGCCGACCGCACGGCCGCCGACCGGGCCCATCTGGCCGACCGGCTGGCCGAGTTGGCGGAGTGGGCCGAGGTGCGGGTGTGCGGCCCGGCGGCCGGGCCGTTTCTGCTCATCCGGGTGGCGGGCGCGGCGGCGATCCGCACCCGGCTGCGGGAGCTGGGCTTCGCAGTCCGCCGCGGTGACACCTTTCCGGGCCTCGGCCCGGAGTGGCTCCGGCTCGCCGTCCGCGACCGCGCCACGACGGACCGCTTCATCATCGCCCTGACGAAGGCGATGGCCGACACGGCCGCCTGAGCACTCCGCGGGAAGTTCCGCCGGAAGTGGCACGAGGTGGGGTCGTTCATCCGCGGCTGCGTCGTGGCTGGTCGCGCGGTTCCCCGCGCCCCTTCGGGGCGCAATTCGAACCGCGCCGCACCCGCGCCGCCAGGCTCGGCGCCCCCAGGCTCGGCGTCCACGGCCCGACGTGCACGCCCATGCGCGTGGCCGCCCCGGTCCCGGCACCCGCGCCGGGTGGCGCGGGTGCCGGACTCGACGAACCGGCGTCAGGCGGCGTCGCCGCTGGTGGCGGCGGCTCGACGGCGGCGGGCCAGGACGACGGCGCCGCCGCCCACGGCGAGCAGCAGGGCGCCACCGGCCACCAGGTACGGCGTGGCCGAGCTGCCGCCGGTCTCGGCCAGGTGCTCCGGCTTGGGCTCGGGCTTGGTCTGGGAGCCCACGCTCGGGCTGGGCTCGACCGCCGCGGCCCCGGGCGACTCACAGGTCGCCCGGGCGAGGGTGACCTGCCCCTCGACCTCCGAGACATTCAGCTTGAGCGGGTTCACCGAGACCTTCAGGTTGAGCGCCGTGGCCGCCGCCGTGCGCGAGGTGGTGGCCGTCCGCGACAGGTCGAGCCGGACCTGGCCGAGCGACGGCACATCGACCGTGGTGGTGCCGCTCGTGCGCAGGGTGACCTTCTGACCGAGCACGCTGACGCTGCCGAGCAGGTTGGAGTGGGCGGTCGGCCGCTTCCCGACGGCACACACCGCCTTCGAGGTCACCTGCTCGACCGTGATCAGCGGCACCGCGGCCAGGCCCGGGACATGGACCTGGGCGTTGACGAGGTTGGAGTACCCCTCGGCGCGCTGCTTGTCCGCGGCGGCCCGGGCGGTGGCCACATCGGCCCGCAGGACATTGAACGGCCGGCCCCCGTCCACGCCGTCCACGGTCGCGCTGAGCGCCGTCTTGCTGGCGGTCGCGGGCGCGTGCACATCGTTCAGCACGACCGAGAGCGGAGCGCTGACGGTCTTGTTGAGCAGGGAGACATCGAGATCGGTGCGGAGCACGACCGCACCCGCCTTACCGGTGGTCGCACCGGTGTCGGCCTGCGCGTTCGCCGCGGGCAGCAGCCCCAGGACGGAGACCGCGGCGGCGGCGGTGGCGGCCGCCAGACGGCGGGTGGGCATGCCGAAGTAGGTGTTACTGGAACAGGACACGTGAGTGGACCCCCACAGGAGACATGGAGCCGCCGGCGCCTGCCGCGGGGGACTCCACGGGCGCCGACGGCCTCGACCACGCCATATTTGCGCACTGAGGGTAAACAGGCAGACACATGATGTCCGTTCATCCCAAAGGGTGTGGTTCGCCGCCCAGTTCGAACCACGTTCCCTTCCGGCACCCCTCGCCCCACCCGTCCCCCACCTGTCTCCCGCCCGTATCGGCCCCCGAGGCGCCGTCAGGCCCCCGGCGCAGCGGCAGGCCCCCGAGGCGCCGTCAGGCCCCCGAGGCGCCGTCAGGCCCCCGGCACCGCGGCAGGCCCCCGGCACCGCGTCAGCCGACCACCCGTCCCCGGAGCACCACCCGCCGCGGCGTCGTCAGCACCCGCACATCGGCGCGCGGATCCGCGTCGTAGACGACGAGATCGGCGGAGGCCCCCTCGGTGAGCCCCGGCCGCCCGAGCCAGTCCCGCGCTCCCCAGGTCGCCGCCGAGAGCGCGTCGCGCACCGGGATGCCCGCCTTCACCAGCTCGGCGACCTCCTGCCCGACCAGCCCATGGGCCAGGCCGCCGCCCGCGTCCGTGCCGGTGTAGATCGGGATGCCCGCGTCGTAGGCCGCCCGCACCGTCTCGTACCGGCGCGCGTGCAGCCGCCGCATATGGTCGGCCCAGCGCGGGAACTTCGCCTCGCCGCCCAGCGCCAGCCGGGGGAAGGTGGCGATGTTGACCAGGGTCGGCACGATCGCCACGCCCCGCTCGGCGAACAGCGGGATGGTCTCCTCGGTGAGCCCGGTGGCGTGCTCGATGCAGTCGATCCCCGCCTCGACCAGCGGGGCCAGGCTCTCCTCCGCGAAACAGTGCGCCGTGACCCGCGCGCCCAGCCGGTGCGCCTCCGCGATGGCCTCCTCGACCGCGCCGCGCGGCCAGCAGAGCCCCAGGTCACCGGTCTCCCGGTCGAGCCAGTCGCCGACCAGCTTGACCCAGCCGTCGCCGCGCCGCGCCTCCGCGGCCACATAGGCGACCAGGTCCTCGGGCTCGATCTCATGCGCGTAGTTGCGGATGTAGCGCTTGGTACGGGCGATATGGCGGCCGGCCCGGATGATGCGGGGCAGGTCCTCGCGGTCGTCGATCCAGCGGGTGTCGGCCGGCGATCCGGCGTCCCGCAGCAGCAGCGCCCCGACGTCCCGGTCGGTCAGCGCCTGTTTCTCGCTCGTCGAGTCGTCCACCGCCCCATGGGCGTCGAGTCCGACATGGCAGTGGGCGTCGACGAGGCCGGGCAGTACCCAGCCCTCGATCAGCCGGATGTCCCTGGCCCCGGACGGCCGCTCGAAGGTGATCCTGCCGTCGACCACCCACAGCTCGTCCCGTACGCCCCCGGAAGCGTCGCCGGTGTCCGGTCCGACCAGGACCCGGCCCTTGATGTGGAGCACCGCGCTATCCCTCATGCAACGCACTGTACGAGACCGGAGCAGGGCGTTGACCGGCCAATTCCCATCAGCGGGAACGGCGCCACTCGAACAACACGCAGAGCGCTGCTACGCTCACGCAACCCACCGGACGAGCGGCAGTGAGGAGGTCCTCGTGAGCGCTCCCGCCGATGACGCGGCCGCCTCGGGCACCGCGCGAGCCGTACGGATGGACGCGGCGCGCATGACGGGCCCGCCACGGGAACCGGGGGGCCCGGAGGGCGTCTCCCCGCAGGCGCCCGACGCACCGGAGGGCCCCGACGGCTTACCGGCCGATCCACAGGCCGAGTTCCGGGACTTCTTCGAGCGGCACCACGCCGAGCTGGCCCGCCTCGCCCATCTGCTGCTCGGCAGCTCCGACGGGGCGGACGACCTGGCGGCCGACGCGCTGGTGGCGGTCTGGCACCAGTGGGACCGGGTGCGGGCCGCCGACCACCCGGCCGCGTACGCCCGGGGCGTGGTCGCCAATCTGGCCCGGTCCCGGATCCGCAGCCTGGTGCGCGAGCGGCGCCGCGTGGCGCTCTTCTCCTCGCAGCGCCCCGACCGCGTGGACGACCCGGATGTGTCCGCCGTGGTGGATGTGCAGGCCGCGCTGGTCCGGCTGCCGTTCCGCAAGCGCGCGTGTGTGGTGCTGCGCCACGCCTTCGACCTCTCCGAACGGGAGACGGCTCGTACGCTGGGCATTTCGGTGGGCACGGTCAAGAGCCAGACCTCACGCGGCATCGCCGAGCTGGAGCGGCTGCTCGGCCCACCGGACGGCGGGGACGAGGAGGAACTGTCCGCGGCCGGCGAGGCCGACCGGACGGGACGGACGGTACGAACGCTCCGCGCCGGAAACACGGGCCACACGGGCCACACAGGCCACACGAGCCACACCGGCCCGGCCCGGCACTCTGGCCACATGGGCCACGCCGGGCACGCAGGAGGGGGCAGTTGATGATCGAGCATCGCGAGCGCCCCGAGAGCGGCGACCGCCCCGAGGGCCGCGATGTCGTCGCCGAGCTGCGTACGGCCGCCGTCTCCCATGAGCCGGACCGGATCCGGATGCTGGCCCGGGTCACGGCGGGCATGGCGGCCGACGACCGGCGCCGCGCCGCGCGGACGAGCCCGCGCTGGACCCGGGTGGTGAGCCCGGTCGCCGGGCTGGCCGCGGCGGTCGCCGCGACGGGGATCGCGGTGGTGGCCACGGACGGTGCCGATCGGCCGCAGACGGTGCGCACCTCGAGCGAACCCGCCGCGCCCCCGGCGGGCGCGAGCGCCGGCGCGAACAGCGCGAACACGAACCCGGACCGGCGGCCCGGGGACGAGCCGGACGCCGGGACGCAGAGCGATGCTGAGCGGCACACGCCGAGCGCCTATCCCACCGCGGCCGGTCCAAACCACCTCGCCGAGCCGACCGTGCGGTCCAAGGGCGCCATCAACGCCCATTCCAATCCGTACTGGGCGCAGAGCGACATCACGCTCACCATCGGCAGGCCGCTGACCTCGCTGACGGTGGAGCTGCGGGTGGCGGACACCGGGGGCGTGCGGTCCACCGGGGCCTGGACCTCGCTGCCGACCGGCGATGTGACCACCGCCACCCATGTCGAGGACGGTGTGCTGGTCTACCGCTGGACGCTCCGGAAGGGGGCGACCGTGGCCGCGGGCCGGTATGTCCTCGCGGGGCAGTACAACCACGCCGAGGGCGACCGGGACACCGGGCGGGACGCCTACGCGGCCTCGGGCAACGGCGCCTCGGGGGCCTTCGCGGTGCGGGGCGACTTCCCTCAGTTCACCGTGGGAGATTGAATTCATGGCAGCTTGGCCAGAAATTCTCCGCGTTTTTCCGCTACTGCTTCCACATTCGTCTGCCCGCTTTTCTGATTCCTAAACGCAAAATTTTTCACGGGATCCTGCCACCAAAATTCAAGCGGGTCACCGGCCAGTTACGCACATGTGACAGACTCCACATGCGATCCGCTATGCCCCAGTAACTCCCCCACAAATCACCGCCTTTCGGCGAGCGGCCGCGCGCGCACGCGCTCCCGCGTGATAACACATCGACCCCCCTCCACGTAACCCCCCACCACGATGCATTTTCTGATTCTGCTGGGTAAATTGAATTTGCATGACCGCCGCACAAGCAGACCTAGTCCGTAGCGAATTGGATTTGCCGGAGGGCCTGTCTCTCGACACCCCACGCGTCGAGGACGGAGCCGCGATCTGGCGAATCGCTCGCGACTCCAAAACCCTGGACCTCAACTCCTCCTACAGCTACCTCCTGTGGTGCCGCGACTTCGCCGCCACATCCGTAGTGGCGCGCGACGCCGACGGCGGACCGGTCGGCTTCATCACCGGTTACGTCCGGCCCGAGCGTCCCGAGACCCTGGTCGTCTGGCAGGTCGCCGTCGACCACGCCTGGCGTGGCCACGGACTGGCCGCCACCCTGCTGGACGGGCTGGTCAAGCGGGTCGCCGCGATCGGCGTCCGTGGCATCGAGACGACGATCACCCCGGACAACACCGCCTCGAACCGGCTGTTCACCTCGTTCGCGGAGCGGCACGAAGCCCCGCTCGAGCGTGAGGTGCTCTTCCACGGCGGTCTGTTCCCCGACGGTGCGCATGAGCCCGAGGTGCTCTACCGCATCGGTCCGTTCGGCCCGCGCGGCCCGCGCGCCGACCGGACCTGACCCCGACCTCGATCGACCACCCCCGATCCCCCACTCCCTCCTCACCCCCCTCACACCCCTCTCCCAGGAGAACGCTGTGACCATCACCCCGCCCGCCCTGAGCGTCTTCGAGGCCCTGGAGTCGGAGGTGCGCAGCTACTGCCGCGGTTGGCCTGCTGTCTTCGACCGCGCGCAGGGCAGCCACATGTACGACGAGGACGGCCACACCTACCTCGACTTCTTCGCCGGAGCCGGGTCGCTCAACTACGGCCACAACAACCCGGTGCTGAAACGGGCGCTGATCGACTACATCGAGCGCGACGGCGTCACCCACGGCCTGGACATGTCCACCACGGCCAAGCGCGCCTTCCTCGAGTCGTTCCAGAACAACATCCTGCGACCGCGTGACCTGCCCTACAAGGTCATGTTCCCGGGCCCGACCGGCACCAACGCCGTCGAGGCCGCGCTCAAACTGGCCCGTAAGGTCAAGGGCCGCGAGTCGATCGTCTCCTTCACCAACGCCTTCCACGGCATGTCGCTGGGCTCGCTGGCCGTGACCGGTAACGCCTTCAAGCGCGCCGGTGCGGGCATCCCGCTGGTCCACGGCACCCCGATGCCGTTCGACAACTACTTCGACGGCACGGTCGAGGACTTCCTGTGGTTCGAGCGGCTGCTGGAGGACCAGGGCTCCGGGCTCAACAAGCCCGCCGCCGTGATCGTCGAGACCGTGCAGGGTGAGGGCGGCATCAACGTGGCCCGGCCCGAGTGGCTGCGCGCCCTGGCCGAGCTGTGCGAGCGCCAGGACATGCTGCTGATCGTCGACGACATCCAGATGGGCTGCGGCCGTACCGGCGCCTTCTTCTCCTTCGAGGAGGCGGGCATCACCCCGGACATCGTGACCGTCTCCAAGTCCATCAGCGGTTACGGCATGCCGATGTCGCTCACCCTCTTCAAGCCCGAGCTGGACATCTGGGAGCCCGGCGAGCACAACGGCACGTTCCGCGGCAACAACCCCGCGTTCGTCACCGCCGCCGCCACCCTGGACACCTACTGGGCGGACGGCCAGATGGAGAAGCAGACCCTCGCCCGCGGCGAGCAGGTCGAGCAGGCCCTGCGCGCCATCTGCGAGGAGCAGTCCGGCGTCCACTTCCGCGGCCGTGGCCTGGTGTGGGGCATGGAGTTCGAGGACAAGCCGCGCGCCTCGGCGGTCTGCAAGCGTGCCTTCGAACTCGGTCTGCTGGTCGAGACCTCCGGCCCCGAGAGCGAGGTCGTCAAGCTGCTGCCCGCGCTGACGATCTCCCCCGAAGACCTGGACGAGGGGCTGCGGACCCTCGCCCGCGCGGTCCGCGAGACCGCATAACCCTCCCGCACCGCAGAGAAGAGAAAGGCAAGATCTCACCGTGATCGTCCGATCCTTCAAGGACATCGAGGACACCGAGAGGCACATCAAGTCCAAGTCCGGCACCTGGGAGAGCAAGCGCATCGTGCTCGCCCGGGAGGGCGTCGGCTTCTCGCTCCACGAGACCATCCTCTACGCGGGCACCGAGACGTCGATGTGGTACGCCAACCACATCGAGGCGGTGCTGTGCGTCGAGGGCGAGGCCGAGCTCACCAATGACGAGACCGGTGAGAAGCACTGGATCACGCCCGGCACCATGTACTTGCTGAACGGGCATGAGAAGCACACACTGCGTCCCAAGACGGATTTCCGGTGCGTTTGTGTCTTCAACCCGCCGATCACCGGACGGGAGGACCATGATGAGAACGGCGTATACCCGCTGATCACCGAGACCGAGGAGGCATGATCCGATGACCACGGTCACTGACCTGTACCCGACCCGTGGTGCCGTGGAGGTGGCCACACCACGCGTGGACCCGGTGGTGTGGTCCGAGCCCGGGGCTCCGGGGCCGCTGCAACCGTCCGAGCTGAGCGATTTCGATCGCGACGGCTTTCTGGCGATCGACCAGCTGATCACTCCGGATGAGGTCGCGGTGTACCGCGCCGAACTGGACCGGCTGGTCACCGACCCGGACGTGCGCGCCGATGAACGCTCGATCATCGAGCCGAAGTCCAGGGACGTACGGTCGGTGTTCGAGGTGCATCGGATCAGCGAGGTCTTCGCGAACCTGGTGCGCGACCCGCGGGTAGTGGGTCGCGCACGGCAGATCCTGGGCTCGGACGTCTATGTCCACCAGAGCCGGATCAACGTCAAGCCGGGTTTCGGGGCCTCGGGCTTCTACTGGCACTCGGACTTCGAGACCTGGCATGCCGAGGACGGCCTGCCGAACATGCGGACCGTGTCGGTCTCGATCGCCCTGACCGAGAACTTCGACACCAACGGCGGCCTGATGATCATGCCGGGCTCGCACCGCACCTTCCTCGGCTGTGAAGGAGCCACGCCGAAGGACAACTACAAGCGGTCGCTCCAGATGCAGGACGCCGGCATCCCGTCGAACGAGGCCCTCGCCGGCTTCGCCGACAAGCACGGCATCAAGCTGTTCACCGGCCTGGCCGGGTCGGCGACGTGGTTCGACTGCAACTGCATGCACGGGTCCGGCGACAACATCACGCCGTACTCCCGCAGCAATGTGTTCATCGTGTTCAACAGCGTGGAGAACACGGCGGTCGAGCCGTTCGCCGCACCGATCCGCAGGCCGGAGTTCATCGGCGCGAGGGACTTCACGCCCGTACGGTGATGACGCCGTGGGATGACGTGACGTCCGTGATCTGAGGGAAGCCGGAGTACCCCGGCTTCCCTCAGATTTCTCAGCCGGACAGCTTCTCCAGCAGCCGGTCCACATCGGCCGCGGTGTTGTACAGGTGGAAGGAGGCGCGGAGGTTGCCGGCCCGCGCCGAGACATGCACCTCCGCCTCCGCCAGCCGGGGCGCGGCGTCCCCCAGCCCCGGCACGGAGACGATGGCCGAGCCCGGGGCGGCCACCGGCCGGTGGCCGAGCGCGATGACCCCCTCCCGGAAGCGGTCGGCGAGCGCGCGGTCATGCGCCGCGATGGCCTCGGTGCCCAGCTCCTCGATCAGCGCGAGGGAGTGCCGGGCCGCGACGTAGGCGTACACGCTCGGGCTCTCGTCGAAGCGCCGTGCGGAGTGGGCGAGTTCCCGCACCGGGCCGTAGCAGCTGTCCCAGGGTTGCTCGCCCGCGACCCAGCCCGCGAAGACGGGGGTGAGTTCGCCGAGGTCCTCGGGCACGGTCAGGAAGGCGGCCCCGCGCGGGCACATCAGCCACTTGTAGGCCACGCAGACCGTGTAGTCGTCCTCGGCGGCGCTCACCGGGAACCAGCCGGCCGCCTGGCTGGTGTCCACCAGCGTGCGGGCCCCGTGCGCCCGGGCGGCCTCCCGGATGGCCGGAAGGTCCGCGATCCGCCCGTCCGCCGACTGGACCGCGCTCACGGCCACCAGCGCCGTACCGGGACGCACCGCCTCCGCGATCCCCTCCAGCGGCACGCTGCGCAGCTTGAGGTCGCCGCGCACGGCGAAGGGGTTGACCAGGGAGCTGAAGTCGCCCTCGGCCACCAGGACTTCGGCCCCGGACGGCAGCGAGGTGGCGATCATCCCCGCGTACACGGCGACCGAGCTGCCGGCCGCGACGCGCCGGGCCGGTACGCCGACGAGCCGGGCGTAGACGGCGCGGCTCGCCTCGACCGCCTCGAAGGACACGTCGGCGATGGGCTGTCCGGCGGCCGAGCCCTCGAGGACCTCCCGCACGGCGGCTGCGGAGCGTGCGGGGATCAGACCGCTGGACGCGGTGGTGAGATACGTCGTGTGTGGCGCGAATTCGGCGCCCGCCAGGCTCTCCATGCCCATCAACTATGGGACTGGCGCACCCCGGCGTCCATCGCGTTTCCGTGTCGGATGCCTTCAAGCGATCCTTATACATACCCGCTGACCAGCGGCGATTCTGATGGCGTACGCGGCGCCCGGGCGAACGCCGACGCGAATCGGCCGCCGGACGCGCGGGTCAGATCCGCGGGTCCGGCGGCCGGGCCGTCGTTCCGGGGGTCAGCCGCGCTGCTCCCGGACGCCGTTGATCCGCCGCGGCAGCTCCAGCGGGTTCTCGTCGCGCAGCTCCGGCGGCAGCAGGGCGGCCGGGGTGTCCTGGTACGCGACCGGTCGCAGCCAGCGCTCGATGGCGGTGCCGCCGACCGAGGTGGAGGTGGAGGTGGTGGCCGGGTAGGGGCCGCCGTGGTGCTGGGCCGGGGCGACCGCGACACCGGTCGGCCAGCCGTTGACCAGGACCCGGCCGGCCAGCGGGGTGAGCTCGGCGATCAGCTCACCGGCCCGGCCCTCGGTGCCCTCGCCCTCGGCGGCGGAGAGGTGGACGGTGGCGGTGAGGTTGCCCGGGAGCCGCCCGAGCACCGCCCTGATCTCGTCGTCGCTCTCGTAGCGCGCCACGACGGTCACCGGGCCGAAGCACTCCTCGAGCAGCACATCGTGCGGGCCTCCCTCGACCAGCCGCCGCGCCGGGACGGTCAGGAAGCCCGCGCTGACGGTGTGCTCACCGCCGGAGCCGGGGGTGACCGGGGCCTCCACGTCCGCCAGCTCGACGCGCTCCTTGATCCCGGCGACGAAGTTGTCCCGCATCCGGTGGTCGAGCAGGACCCCGGCGTCGGTGTTGCTGACCGCGTCGGTGAGGGACTTCAGCAGGCCGTCGCCCGCCGGTCCGGCCGGGGCCAGCACAAAGCCGGGCTTGGTGCAGAACTGGCCGACGCCCAGCGTCATGGAGCCCGCGAGCCCGGCGCCGATCTGATCGCCGCGCTCGGCGGCCGCGGCCTCGGTGACCACGACCGGGTTGAGGCTGCCCAGTTCGCCGTGGAAGGGGATCGGCACCGGCCGGGAGGCCGCCGCGTCGTGCAGGGCGCGGCCGCCGCGCACCGAGCCGGTGAACCCGGCGGCGGCGATCAGCGGGTGCTTGACCAGCTCTAGGCCCGCGTCGAAGCCGTGCACCACCGCGATCACATCGGCGGGCACCCCCACCCGCTCGGCGGCGCGACGCAGCGCGGAGGCGGCCACCTCGGAGGTGGCGGGGTGGTCGGGGTGGGCCTTGACGATCACCGGGCAGCCCGCGGCGAGGGCGCTGGCGGTGTCCCCGCCGGGCACGGAGAAGGCGAGCGGGAAGTTGCTGGCGGCGTAGACGGCGACGACGCCGAGCGGCAGCTTGTAGCGGCGCAGATCGGGCCAGGGCGGGGTCTGGGTGGCGTCCGCGTGGTCGATCCGGACGTCCAGGAAGGCGCCCTCGTCCACGATGGTCGCGAACGACCGCAGCTGGTAGGTGGTGCGGGCGAGTTCACCGGTGAGCCGGGCGGGGCCGAGGGCGGTCTCCGCGTCGGCGGCCTCGACCAGCTGGTCACGGGCCTCGTCGAGCAGATCGGCGGCGGTGCGCAGCAGAGCGGCGCGCACCGCGCGGTCGGCCAGGGAGCCGCGGGCGGCGTGCGCCGCGCGCACCACGCGGTCGACCTCCTCCGCCGTGGCTTCGACCGCTACCTGCTCACGCTGCTTTCCGGTTCGGGGGTCGACGCTCCACACTGGTGCTGACACCGCGGATTCCTCCTGCTGTGGTGTTACCGCTGCTTGCGTCACACACATCGACGGTGTTCGATATGCTGAACGCTGTCCCGGGTGATGAATTTCCCCTCGGGACTCTATGGCTGGTCGAACAGAGGGGTCAAGGCGATGTCAGCTGCCGAGACAGGCGGGGCCCAGGTCAAATCGGCAGTACGCACGGTCGAACTGCTGGAGTTCTTCGCCGGGCGGCCCGGGATGCACAGCCTCGCCGCGGTCCAGGAGGCCGTGGGCTATCCCAAGTCGAGCCTCTACATGCTGCTGCGCACCCTGGTGGAGCTCGGCTGGGTGGAGACGGACGCCACCGGCACCCGCTACGGGATCGGAGTGCGCGCCCTGCTCGTCGGCACCTCCTACATCGACGGCGACGAGGTCGTGGCCGCCGCCCGCCCCACCCTGGACCGGCTCTCGGACGACACCACCGAGACCATCCACCTCGCCCGGCTCGACGGCACCAATGTCGTCTATCTCGCCACCCGGCAGTCGCAGCACTATCTGCGCCCCTTCACCCGCGTCGGCCGCCGGCTGCCCGCCCACTCCACCTCGCTGGGCAAGGCGCTGCTGGCCACGTACTCCGACGAGCAGGTGCGCAAGCTGCTGCCGGAGACGCTGAGCCAGCTCACCGAGCACACCATCACCGACCGCGAGAAGCTGATCGAGGAGCTGCACCTCATCCGGGAGCAGGGGTACGCGGTGGACCGCGAGGAGAACACCCTGGGCCTGCGCTGCTTCGGCATCGCCATCCCGTACCGCACCCCCTCGCGCGACGCCATCAGCTGCTCGGTGCCGGTGGCCCGGCTCACCCCCACCCATGAGCAGATGATCAAGGACGCCCTGTTCGACGCCCGGGACCGGCTCACCCTCGCGACGCGCCGCCTCTGACCCAGCCGCCTCTGACCCAGCCGGCTCTGGCCCAGCCGGCTCTGGCCCAGCCGCCTCTGACCCATGGGAGGACGTTCGCCTCCACCGCATGGCGGAGGGGGATCGTCGGGCGGGGTGACGCGCCGCGCCCGCCGCGCCGGAAGGCTGGTGGCCATGGCCCAGACCCACACCGGCACCCGCGCATCTGACCTACGCTGTGCGGATGACCGTCGGATTGCCCCGGTGACCGGGGCGTGGTGGCGGCGGGCGGTCCGAACGGTGGTCGGCCGCCGGACCCAGCTGCGCTGGGTCCATCTGGTGCTCGGCGGCGCCCTGCTGATGCCGTACTACCTGCTGACCACCGTCGTCTTCGCGATGCTGGCCCATGGCGCCGATCCCTTCACCTCGCTGCGGTGGCAGCTGGGCACCTTCGCCTCGGCCCTGCCGCTGGCCGCGCCGACCGCGCTCCTGCCGCTCGTACGCCCCTTGGAGGCCACCGCCGCGCGCTCGCTGTGCGGGCTGCCGGAGTCCGCGGAGCTCGCGGCCGGGCCCGCCGGTTCATGGGACGCGCGCGCCCGCACCGCGCTCTGGTACGCGCTGCACCTGGCCATCGGCGGGCTGGTCAGCGGGCTCTTCCTGTCCCTGCTGCCCGCCTCGGCGCTGCTGGTCGCGCTGCCGTTCACCGACGATTCGTACGCCGACGGGCTGGGCTGGCCGGACGCGTTCGGCTCGACCCCCACCGCGCTGGCGCCGCTGGCCGGGGTGGCGCTGCTGGCCATGCTCATGGGGCTCGCCGCGGCCGCCGGGGCGCTGTTCGCCCGCTGTGCGCCCGCGCTGCTCGGACCGGCCCCCGCCGAGCGGGTCGCCGCCGCCGAGCGGCGCGCCGCCCGGCTGGCCTCCCGCAACCGGATCGCCCATGAGCTGCACGACTCGGTCGGCCATGCGCTGAGCGCGGTGACCCTCCAGGCGAGCGCGGCCCGCAAGGTCCTCGACACCGACCCGGACTTCGCCCGGGAGGCGCTGGCGGCCATCGAGGAGACCACCCGGGACGCGGTCGGCGAACTCGACAGCGTGCTGGGCCTGTTACGGGAAGAGGAGGCCGCACCGGCCACCGCCCCCTCCCCCACCCTGATGGACCTGGACGGGCTGCTCGCCCGCACCCGGGCCGCGGGCGTCGCCGTCGAGCTGACCGCCCCGGGCACGCTGGACCGGCTGCCGCCCGTGGTCTCCCGCGAGGCGTACCGCATCGTCCAGGAGGGGCTCAGCAACGCGCTGCGCCACGCGGGCCGGGTGCCGGTGCGGCTCCGGATCGCCGAGGACCCGAAGAAGGTGGAGATCACGATGGAGAACCCGGTGGACGGAACCACCCGGGCACGGACCGCCGGCGGCGGCCGCGGGCTGCGCGGCATCGCCGAGCGGGTCACCCTGCTGCGCGGCACCTGCGCCTGGGACACCGTGGACGGCGTCTGGCGGCTCACGGTCCGGCTCCCGGTGGAGGCGTCCCGGTGAGCAGCCAGCCGTCCCCCCTGCGCATCGTGCTCGTCGACGACGAGCGGATGGTGCGCACCGCGCTGCGCGCGATCCTCTCCAGCGAACCGGATCTGGAGGTCGTGGGCGAGGCCGGAAGCGGCGCCGAGGCCGTGCCGGTGGTCCGTGAACTGCGCCCGGACGTGGTGCTGATGGACGTGCGGATGCCCGATGTGGACGGCATCCGCGCCACCGAGCGGATCCTGGGCACCGTGCCGGACCCGCCGCGCGTCATCGTGGTGACGACGTTCGAGAACGACAGCCATGTGTACGACGCGCTGCGCGCCGGGGCCAGCGGCTTCCTGCTCAAGCGGGCCCGCGCGGCGGAGCTGGTGCAGGCGGTCCGGGTGGTGGCGCGCAGCGATTCGCTGCTGTTCCCGGCCGCGGTGCGGGCGCTGGCCGCCGAGCACGCCGCCGCCCGCGGCCCGGACCGCGAGACGACGGCGCGGGCGCTGCGCGAGCGGCTCTCCGAGCGGGAGGCCGTGGTGCTGCGGCTGATGACCGACGGGCTGTCCAACTCCGAGATCGCGGCCCGGATGGCGGTGGGCCCGGCCACCGTCAAGACGCATGTGGGGGCGGTGCTCACCAAGCTGGGCGTCCGGGACCGCACCCAGGCGGTGATCGCCGCGTATGAAAGCGGTTTCGTCACACCGGGCTGACAATCCGGCAGCCGGGGTGGTCTGCTGTGACGGGTCGGCCGAACGGGCGGACGAGCAGGAGGAGCAGACGCATGGAGTACGTACGGCTGGGCGCGTCGGGCGTGAAGGTGTCGCGGATCTGCCTGGGCATGATGAGCTACGGCAACCCCGAGCACCGGCCCTGGCAGCTGGACATCGACGACGCGCGGCCGATCGTGCGGCGCGCGGCCGAGGAGGGGGTGACCTTCTTCGACACCGCCGACATGTACTCGGTGGGCCGCAGCGAGGAGATCACCGGTGAGCTGCTGCGGGAGCTCTTCCCCAGCCGCGACGACTACGTCCTGGCCACGAAGGTCTACAACCCGATGGGCGAGGGCCCCAACGACCGCGGTCTGTCCCGCAAGCACATCATGGCGGGCATCGACGCCTCGCTGCGGCGGCTGGGCACCGACCACGTGGACCTCTACCAGATCCACCGCTTCGACCACGAGACGCCGCTCGAGGAGACGATGGAGGCGCTGCACGATGTGGTGAAGGCCGGAAAGGCCCGGTACATCGGCGCGTCCTCCATGTACGCGTGGCAGTTCGCCAAGGCCCAGCACATCGCCGAGGCGCACGGCTGGACCCGGTTCGTCTCGATGCAGAACCACTACAACCTGCTCTACCGCGAGGAGGAGCGGGAGATGAACCCGCTCTGCCTGGACCAGGGCGTGGGCGTCATCCCGTGGAGCCCGCTGGCGCGCGGGCTGCTGGCGGGCACCCGCGACCGGGACCGCACCGGCCAGACGGTCCGGGCGGGCAACGATCCGCTGGTGGAGCGGTGGTACGCGGACGCGGACTTCTCCCGTGGACGCCACCCGCGCGATCGCCGAGGAGCGCGGGGTGTCCCCGGCCCAGGTCGCGCTGGCATGGCTGCTCAGCAGGCCCGCGGTCACCGCGCCGATCGTCGGCGCCACGAAGACCCGCCATCTGGAGGACGCGGTCGCGGCGGTCGGGCTGACGCTCGACGAGAAGGAGGTGGCCCGCCTGGAGGCCCCCTACCGCCCGCGCCCCATCATGGGCCACAGCTGACGGGGCGGGGCGGCTCCCGGGACGGGTTCCACGTCGGAGGCGTCCCGGCTCAGGTGAGCAGCTGCTCCAGGGGGTCGATCGCGAAGTAGACCACGAACAGCGCGGCCGTCCCCCACAGCAGCCAGTGCACCTCCCGCGCCTTGCCCAGCACCGTCTTGATCACGACGTACGAGATGAACCCGGCGCCGATCCCGTTGGAGATGGAGTAGCTGAACGGCATCAGCGCGATGGTGAGGAACGCCGGGACGGCGATGTCGATCCGCTCCCAGTCGATGGACCGCACCTGACTCATCAGCAGGAAGCCGACCGCGATCAGCGCCGGGGCGGCGGCCTGGGCGGGCACCACGGTGGCCAGCGGGGTCAGGAAGAGCGCGAGCCCGAACAGCGCTCCGGTGACCACGCTGGCGAACCCGGTCCGCGCGCCCTCGCCGACCCCGGCCGCGGACTCGATGTAGCTGGTGTTGGACGAGGCGGACGCGGCGCCGCCGAGTGCGGCCGCCGCACCGTCGATGAGCAGCACCCGCCCCAGCCCCGGCACCCTGCCCTCGGCGTCCAGCAGCCCGGCCTCGTTGCTCACCCCGACGACCGTGCCCATGGTGTCGAAGAAGTCGGACAGGATGAGGGTGAAGATCAGCAGGACGATGGTGACCACACCGACCTGCTGGAACGCCCCGAAGAGGCTGAAGGAGCCGAGCAGCCCGAAGTCCGGGGTGTCGACGACGCTGTCGGGGAGGGTGGGCACGGTCAGCCCCCATGCCTCCGGCCGGATGTCGGCGATCTCGTTGATGACGATCGCGAGCACGGTCGAGACGACGATGCTGATCAGCAGGGCGCCCTTGGCCCTGCGCGCCATCAGCGCGATGGTCAGCAGCACCCCCACGCAGAAGACCACCACCGGCCAGCCGGTGAGCCGCCCGTCCGCGCCGAGCTGCACGGGGGTGGAGCCGGTGGGGCCCGGGATACGGGAGACGAACCCGGCGTCGATGAAGCCGATGAAGGCGATGAACAGCCCGATCCCCACGCTGATGGCCTGCTTCAGCGGCTGCGGGATGGCGTGCATCACCGCCTCGCGCAGCCCGGTCACCACCAGCGCGCAGATGATCAGGCCCTCCAGGACCACCAGGCCCATGGCGTCGGCCCAGCTCATCTGCGGGGCGATCTGGAAGGCGACGACCGCGTTGAGCCCGAGGCCCGCGGCGAGGGCGAGCGGAAGATTGCCGCCGATGCCCATCAAAACCGTCATCACGGCGGCCACCAGGGCGGTGGCGGTGGCGAGTTGGGTGCCGGAGAGCTGCTCACCGAACTTGTCCTTCGCCCCGCCCAGGATGATCGGGTTCAGGACGAGGATGTACGCCATCGTGAAGAAGGTGGCGAACCCGCCCCGGACCTCCCGGCCGAGGGTGGAGCCCCGCTCGGATATCCGGAAGTAGCGGTCGAGCAGGGGTAGTCCGGGCAGTGGTGGAGCCGGGGCCTTGTCCGTGGTCTGTCTCGCCATGGTCACGCTCCTCGGGGGACGGCGGGCGGGTCGGCGACGTGCCGGATCAGGGGATTGTGCCCGCCAGGAGCGCGATGCAGGTTTTCCCGGGGTTTCAGTTCATCGGCGAACCGATCTCGGTGCGGTCCATGACCACGAGGAAGCCGGTGAGCGGCAGTGAGCCGTTCGGCCGCCGGGGGCCGAAGGCCGTGGAGGGGTCGGTGGTGACCAGCGGCGGGGTGGTCCGGCCGCCCGGCGCCCAGTTGTTCTCCCGCGAGACGGCGAGGAGGCCGGTGTCGGCGCTGCCGCGGCCGTTGGAGAGCGCGAGGTTGCGGGTCAGCTGGGCGCGGGAGCCGGCGACGGCGTAACCCTTGCCCCAGTTGTCGAAGGAGGTGGTGCGCTGGAGCCGGAGGGTCCCGGTGTTGCCGCCCGCGTCGAAGCCGCTCTTGGTGTTGGCCCAGGCGGCGGAGGACCGTACGACATGGGCGGGCGAGGGCGCGCCCCGGCGGTCGGCGCCGAGCTGGAAGCCGCTGCCGTCGCCCTTGAAGTAGGGAATGTGCCAGCGGTTCTGGCCGTTCCCGAAGGCCCAGGAGTGCTCGATGGTGACGGGGCTCGCCCACATCCACAGGTCGAGGCCGTCGTCGCTGTTGTGGAACAGCCGGGATCCGGTGACCACGTTGCCGGTGCCGGAGCCGTGGGTGATGGCTATGCCGTCGGCTCGCTGGCCGCCGGTGGCGTCGTCGTGGTTGGCGTAGGAGTCGAGGTTCCGGATGAGGTTGCCGTTGGTGTCGTCGCCGCGGAGGGTGAGTCCGGTGTCGCCGTTGCCGTGGGTGCTCAGGTCCTGGAAGACGTTGCGCGCGCAGGAGGTGCAGACCAGGCCGCCGCCCGGGGCGTTCCGCAGTTCGAGCCCCGAGACCGTCCAGTAGTCGGCGGTGAGGGAGACCAGGGAGGAGCCCTGGCCCAGCCGGGAGCCGTCGAGCCGGACCTTCTCCGCCCGGTAGGACCGCAGTCGGACGCGCTCGCGGGGGGTGCCGCTGGTGGAGCTGCGCAGGGTCCTGGAGGGGTAGTACGTGCCGCCGCGGACCTCGATGGTGGTGCCCGCCTTGGCGGTGGAGAACGCCTTCTCCAGGCTTCGGTAGGGGGACTTGAGGGTGCCGGTGTTGCCGTCGCTGCCGTTGGTGGCCACATACAGGGTGGTGGGCACGGCGCTCGCGCCCTCCGGCGAAGCCGTCAGATACACCCCGGCCACGGCAGACGCCACGATCACGGCGCTGCCCAACGGCAGCGTGCGATCCTTGCGTCGGCGGTGACGGCCCCGTTTGCGTCTCAGCCTCATGGCAACTCCTGTTCCGCGTCGAGAGAACGGGCCGGAGGATCCGGACCGGCCCGCTCCATGTCGTAGTTGCCGCCAGTCCAGATTAGGTTGCCGGGCCCCCGAGGATTCTTAGATTACGAAATCCCGATCGCATCGCGATAGCTTGCGACAACACTTGATCATTTTGTGGCCGAGGATGTTCGAACGCGACGGAGGTCGTGTCGGTCTGTTGCCTCATGGGCGATAGACCTTGCCCGGTTCCGGGACGGCCGGGGCCATCAGCTGGGAGACCGTCACCACCGTGTAGCCCTCCTTCTTCAACTTCGCCAGTATCCCCGGCACGGCCGGCACCGTGCCCTTGTAGATGTCGTGCAGCAGGATGATCCCGTCGCGCTTCGTCTGGTCCAGCACCCGCTTCTCGATCAGCGCGGAGTCGTTCGTCTGGTAGTCCTTCGCCGTCACGCTCCACAGCACCTGCGCCACACCCAGCTCACGGCAGATCTTGGAGACCCGCTCGTCCGTACGCCCCTGCGGCGGGCGCATCAGCAGCGGCGTACGGCCGGTGAGCTTCTTGACGGCGGTCTGGACGCGGGTGATCTCCGTACGGACCTCGTCGGAGTCGGTCTTGGTCAGGATCTTGTGCGACCAGGTGTGGTTGGCCAGTTCATGCCCCTCGTCGGCGATACGGCGCACCAGGTCGGGGTGTTTCTCGATGTGCTTCTTGCCGAGCATGAAGAAGGTCGCGTGGGCCTTCTCGCGCTTGAGGATCTTCAGCAGCCGGGGGGTGTTGCCGCTGGGGCCCGCGTCGAAGGTGAGGGCGACGCACTTGGCGACGGCGCAGTCGACGGAGTCGTTCGCGCCGTCCTTGTCGCTCGCCCCGTTCTTGTCGCTCGCCCCGCCCTTGCCGTTCGCTCCGTCGCCCTTCTTGAGCACATCCGGCTTGGAGGCGGCCGGTGTCGAGCGGTCGGCGTCCGACGCCGCGTGCTCCCGGGCGCTGCGCGGCGAGGTGGTGTCGTACGACGCACCGCAGCCGCTGAGGCCCAGCGTCAGGCAGACGGCACCGACGAGACTGACACCCAGCCCGGATATTCGACCTTTTCGCCCCATTGATGCCCCCGAAGTCCTCTTGTGGTCAATAGTGGTCGCCATGCCGCCAACGTCCGCCCAAATGCGTAAAGTTGGCAGCACAAACTCCGAGCACTATACATCGCAGGTATACACGGGGTTCATAGAAAGCTAGCTCTGGTGCTTCTTCCAGTCCGCCTGTGCCGCGTTGAGCTCCTTGGCGACCTTGTCGCAGAACGCCTTGGCGGTCATCCGGCCGAGCAGCACCTTCTGGAAGCTGGGCTCGTTGTCGGCCTTGCTGATGTTGTTCCAGTCCGGGAGGTAGTACGGCAGCTGGACGACCTTGGTCCGCGGATCGTTGAGCGACTCCAGCGCGGCCTTGGTCGGCGGGGCCTTCGCGATCCAGTCGTCGTCCGCGGCGCCGACGTTGGCGGGGATGGCGCCGACGTCCTCGTTCCAGAGGCTGTTCATCTCCGGGGAGGCCGCGAACTCGATGAACTTCCAGGCCGCCGCCTTGTTCTTGCTCGCCTTGAACAGCCCGAGGCCGTCGACCGGGTTGGAGACGATGGTGCGCGCCGCGCCCTGCCGGGACGGCGGCAGCGGTACGCCCGCGATCTTGTCCTTGCCGAGCAGCCGCACGTGGTCCACATAGCTGCCGAGGTTGTGCTGGAGCATCCCGATATCGCCCTGGTCGAACTGCGCGACCATCTTGGCGAAGTCGTTGTTGAGGTCCGCGGCGGGAGTGACCTTCCTGAAGAGGGCGATGTACTTCTCGAGCGCAGCGACGTTCTTCGGGTCGTTGAGGGTGGTCTTGTCGCCGTCCCCGCCGTCCCCGCCGTCCCCGCCGTCCCAGAAGGACGAGATGCCGGACTGGGCGTACATCATGTCCAGCGCCTGGGCGATCGAGCCCGCGCCGCCGCGCAGGGTGAAACCGAACTTGTTACCGCCCTTGTCGGTCAGCTCGTCGGCGGCCTTGTAGAAGTTCTCCCAGCTGTCGGGCGCGGACAGCTTCGCCGCCTTGAAGAGGTCGGTGCGGTACCAGAGGGTGCCCTGGTTGGCGGAGGTCGGGACGGAGTACAGCTCCTTGTCGTCACCTCCGGCCGCGCGGACGCTCTCGACCATGTTCTTGATCAGCTTGCCCTTGAGGGCGCTGTCGCCGATGCGGTCGGTCACGGGGTCGAGGGCGCCCTGGGCGACGAGGTTGGCCAGATACGCGGTGCCCACGCCGCCGACGTCGGGCAGGCTGTCGCCGCCGCTCTGGATGGCGGTGTCGTACTTCGACTGCACGTTGGCGATCGGGATCGGGACGTACTTGACCGTGATGTCGGGGTTCTTGTCCTCGAACTTGGCGATGATCTGCTTCCAGATCTTGGTGCGGGGGCCGCCGTTGTTGTCCCAGAAGGTGATGGTGCCTTTTCCGGAGCCTTCCTTGCCGGATGGCGAGCCGTCGTCTCCGCAGGCGGTGGCTGTCAGGGCGAGGGTGAGGGTTGCGGCCAGGGCGGTTGCGGTGCGCATTGCTCTACGGCGCGTTGGTTGCACGGTGTCGTCTCCTTGTGGGTTTGCTTGCGGGTGGTGGTCGCTTGGGGTCGCGCCGTTGTGGCTGGGGCCCGTGGCCATGTGCGGGTCGGTTGTGCCCACCCGTTCCGCCAGGGGGCACCTCCCAGCGGTAGCTGGGGGAGGAACGATTGCCCACAACCGGTGTTCATACCGCCGCGCCCTTGTCTGAGAGGTGGCTCGCCAGGCGGGCTGCTTCCGGGTGGGGCAGGCGTGCGTCGGCTATCGCGGTGACGATGCGGCGGGTGACCGTGTCGGCGGGGGCTATGGGCAGGGGGCGCTGCCAGGTGAGGGCCGAGCCGACGCCCGGGTGGTCGCCGGTGCGGACCCACCACGGGTCGGCCCGGGTGTCGCCGGTCGCGCCGACGAAGACCAGCGTCCAGTCGTCGGTGGCCAGCGCCAGCCAGTCCGCGGGGCGTCCGTGCACCGCCGCCTCGCCCTCGCCGTCGGCACTGAAGACGTGCGCGGGCTCGGGGCGCCGGGGGACGCGCCAGAAGAAACCGCCGCCCGCGTGACCCGCCCCGCCCAGGGCGATCTCCTCGCCCGTCACATTGGTGAGGGCGGAGGTGAAGTCCAGTGCCCAGCACTCCGTTCCGAGGGACCGCACGGCCACCGTGCGCCGCTCCAGCAGCAGTTGCCGCCCACCGGCCGTCCACGACAGCTCTTCCACGAATCCGTCGGGATCGCGCAGCAGCCAGCTGAGGTGACGCTGGTTCCATCCGGCCGCCTCCGGGATGGCCATGGACACCCCGAGGTGGGCCGGGTCCTCGGCGGGCCGCAGCCCGGTGACGGTGACGCCGCCGAGGGTGCGCACGGGGTGCAGATACGGGCGCGGCGCGACCGTGCCCGGCAGTTCGGGGCGGTGCACATAGGTCCCGACGACCCGGTGTTCATGGCGCAGCAGCGTGCACGGGGGACGGCGGGTGAGGGAAGGAGTCAGGGGGGTGGTGGGGGTCAGAGGGTTGGAGGGGGTCAGGGGTGTCATGGGTGCGGGACCTCCGTGGGGGGAGCGGCCCAGGGGGCGCGCAGTTCGGAGTACAGGGCGAGGCGCTCGGCGCCGGCGGTGACCAGTCGGTCGATGCCGGTCACCACGCGCCGCTCGGCCGCTCGCGCGGTGACGCCCGCACCGGGCTCGGTGCGCCAGGCGTCGGCGGGCAGCGGGACCGGGGCGGGGGCGGTGCGGACCGCCTCGACGACGCGCATGAACGCGCCGGTGCGATCCGGGGGAACGAGCAGTTCGGTGCCGTCGCGCAGCCGCGCGACGAGGTTGTCCAGCAGATCGGTGCGCGCGTGGCCGGTGGTCTCGGGCGGCGCCCCGTCGCGTTCGACACGGATCCGGTCCAGCTTGTACCAGAAGGTGATCCGGCCCCGGTCGCCGTGAACGACCACGTAGGGCTCACCGGGCTCCTCCGCGCACAGGGTGACGGCAGCGGCCACGGTGGTGCCGTGGCCGGTGCGGATCCGTACGCAGGAGGTGTCGTCGGCCTCGATGGCATTGGCCCGGTACAGCTCCAGCTCGATACCGGCCACGTTCTCGGCCCGGTCGGCGTCGGCGAGGTGCAGGGCGGTGGCCACCGCGTGGGCGAGGGGGTTGGTGAGGACGCCGTCCACGACGTCACGGCCGTCGAGGGTGCGGTGTCCGGCCCACCGGGCGCGGGTGTAGTAGTCCTCGTCGCGGGCCCATGCCCCGGCCGCGCCGATGCCGCGGATCGCCCCTATGCGGCCGTCGGCGACGAGTTTCCGGATGGCGGGCAGGGCGTGGGAGCCGAGCGACTGGAAGCCGATCTGGCAGACGGTTCCGTATCGGCGTAACCCTTCGCTCAACCGGGTGAATTCGGCGTACGAGGGTGTGGGCGGCTTCTCCAGCAGAAGGTGCGCACCGCGTTCGGCGGCGGCGAGGGCGAGGTCGGCGTGGGTGTGGATCGGGGTGCAGATGACGGCGATCCGGGCGCCGGTGCGGGTCACGAGCGCGGCGAGGTCGGCGGACTGCTCGGGCTCGCCGAGTCCGTCGCCCAGCTCCTCCCGGGTGAGCGGCGCCATGTCGCACACCCCGGCGAGGCGGACCTTTCCCTCGGCGGTCAGCCGGCGGATGTTGTCCAGATGCCAGCGCCCATGCCCGCGGGCGCCCGCCAGGACGACCGGTATCGGTTCCTTCGGTTCCGGGGCCGTGCCCATGCTCGGACCTCCTCGTCCGTTGTTCCGTCGACCGGAGCGGTCAGCCCTTGACCGCCCCCGCGCTGAAGCCGGTGATCAGCCACTTCTGGATGAAGGCGAAGACGATGACCACGGGCACCGCGGCGATCACCCCGCCCGCCGCGAGCGCGCCCAGGTCGACGCTGTCCGCTCCGATGAGGGTGTTCAGGCCGACCGGGATGGTCTGTTTGTCCTGGGAGCTGAGGAACATCAGCGCGAACAGGAAGTGGTTCCAGCTGTGCACGAAGGCGAAGGAGCCGACCGCGATCAGCCCGGGGCGCAGCAGCGGCAGTACCACCGCGCAGAAGGCCCGGAAGCGGCCGCAGCCGTCCACCCATGCCTGTTCTTCCAGTGACACCGGCACGTTCTTGATGAAGCCGCTGATGAGGATGATCGACAGGGGCAGTTGGAAGACCGTCTCCGCGATGACCACGCTCCCCAGCGAGTTGATCATCTGAAGGTTCTTGAAGATCTCGAAGAGCGGCACCAGCATCAGCGCGCCCGGGATGAACTGCGACGCCAGCAGCGCCAGCATGAAGCCCTTTTTGATCCGGAACTCGAAGCGGGCGAGGGCATAGCCCCCGGCCAGCGCGACCGCCGTCGTCATCACCAGTGAGGCAACGCCGACGATCATGCTGTTCTGGAAGAAGATCCCGAAGCTGCGCTCGTTCCACACCTTCTGGAAGTGCGCACCGGTGACCGGCCAGGGCACCAGCGCGTTCGAGCCCGCGGGGCGCAGCGCGAACAGCAGCATCCAGTAGAAGGGGACGAGGGTGAACAGCAGGTACAGGCCCAGCGGCAGATAGATCTGCCAGCGCGGTACGCCCCGGTCGGATCCGCGCCGGCGCCTTCCGCGGGCGGTGGGCGGCGGGGCGGCCGCGGCGGCGGGCAGGGTGCCCTGCTCGGCGAGTGCGGCGGTCACTTGGCCTCGCCTCCGAACTTGCTCAGGCGCAGATAGAGGATCGAGCAGAAGAGGAGGATCACGAAGGCGACGGTGGTCAGCGCGGAGGCGTAGCCGAAGTCATGGCCGTTGATCCCGGTGTTGGCGACGTACAGCGGAAGGGTGGTGGTCTGCCCGGCCGGTCCGCCGCCGGTGAGGGTGTAGAGCAGATCGACGTTGTTGAACTCCCAGACGCCGCGCAGCAGCGTGGAGAGGATGATCGCGTCCTTCAGATGCGGCAGGGTGATGTGGCGGAACCGCCGCGCCCGGCCCGCGCCGTCGACCGAGGCCGCCTCGTAGAGCTCCCTGGGGATGGACTGGAGGTCGGCGAGGAGCAGGATCGCGAAGAACGGGACGCCGCGCCAGAGTTCGGCGACGACGGCGGCCCAGAAGACGGTCCCGGTGTCCGAGAGCACCGAGGTGCCGTAGGTGCCGATGCCCGCGTCCGCGAGATAGCGGCTGATGCCGGTCGAGGGGTTGTAGAGCAGCATCCAGATGGTGGTGGTCAGCACGCCGGACACGGCCCAGGGCGAGAAGACCAGGGCGCGGGCGAGGCCGCGACCGAGGAAGGTCTGGTTCACCAGCAGGGCGAGCGCGAGGCCGAGCAGGAGTTGCGACAGCACCTCGGTGACGACCCATTTGCCGCTGAAGACGAGCGTGTCCCAGAACTGCGGGTCGTCGGTGAGGATCCGGGTGAAGTTGTCCAGGCCCGCGTAGCCGTTCCGCCAGGGCTTGGTGACGTTGTAGTTCCGCAGGCTGTAGTAGAGGACGCTGAGCATCGGATAGGCGATGAAGCCCAGCATCAGCAGCCCGGCGGGGGCGATCAGCAGATACGGGAGGCGGCGGGCCGGTCCTCCCGTACGGGCCGGTCCTCCCCTACGGCGCCGGGTGACCCGGGGTGGTTTCGCCACGGCGTGGGCCATGACTGCTTCTCCGTTCTCAGGGGTGCGGGGTCTGGTGAAGCGCTTACCGAATGTCGTTCGGTATCTCGTGCAAAAAAATTCGCTCAGCCCGCGTAGGGTTCGGGCACCGCCCCCGGGCGGGCCAGGAACCGGAAGTCGCAGCCGGTGTCGGCCTGGGTCATCTGCTCCTGGTAGAGCGCGCCGTAGCCGCGCTCGTAACGGGGCGGCGGGGCCGTCCAACGCGCCCGGCGCCGTTCCAGCTCGGCGTCGTCCACCTCGAGCCGCAGCACCCGCGCCGCGACGTCGAGGGTGATCGGATCGCCGTCGCGGACGAGGGCGAGCGGGCCGCCGACATACGACTCGGGCGCGATGTGCAGCACACAGGCCCCGTAACTGGTGCCACTCATCCGGGCGTCGGAGATCCGCACCATGTCCCGCACCCCCTGCTTCAGCAGATGGTCGGGGATCGGCAGCATCCCGTACTCGGGCATTCCGGGGCCGCCCAGCGGACCCGCGTTGCGCAGCACCAGCACGCTGTCCTCGGTGATGCCGAGACCGGGGTCGTTGATGGTGGCCTGCATCGTCCGGTAGTCGTCGAAGACCACGGCCGGGCCGGTGTGCTTCAGCAACCGGGGCTCGGCCGCGATGTGCTTGATGACGGCGCCGTCGGGGCACAGATTGCCGCGCAGCACCGCCACTCCGCCCTCCTCGGCCAGCGGGCGGTCGCGAGGACGGATCACCTCGGGGTTGTGCACCAGGGCGCCGTCGAGCTGTTCGCGCAGTGTGGAGTGGGCGACGGTGGGGCGGTCCAGGTGGAGGACGTCCGTCAGCCGGGAGAGGAAGCCCGGGAGCCCGCCCGCGAAGTGGAAGTCCTCCATCAAGTACCGGCCGCCGGGCCGCAGATCGGCCAGCACGGGGACGGTACGGGCGATCCGGTCGAAGTCGTCGAGGGTGAGCCGCACCCCGGACCGGCCCGCCATCGCGATCAGATGGATCACCGCGTTGGTGGAGCCGCCGAGCGCGAGCACGGTCGCGACCGCGTCCTCGTACGCCTCCCGGGTGAGGAGCTCCGAGAGCCTGAGGTCCTGCTGGACCAGCTCGACCACGCGTAATCCGGAGGCGGCGGCCATCCGGTCGTGCCCGGAGTCCACGGCCGGGATGGACGAGGCGCCGGGCACGGTCACGCCCAGCGCCTCGGCGGCGGCCGTCAGCGTGGAGGCGGTGCCCATCGTCATGCAGTGGCCGGGCGAACGGGCCAGCCCCCGCTCCAGCTCGGAGATCTCGCAGTCGCCGATCAGCCCGGCCCGCTTGTCGTCCCAGTACTTCCACATGTCGGTGCCCGAACCCAGCACCTCGTCGCGCCAGTGGCCGGGCAGCATCGGCCCGGCCGGGACGAAGACCGCCGGGAGGTCGGCGCTGGCCGCGCCCATCAGCAGCGCCGGGGTGGACTTGTCGCAGCCGCCCAGCAGCACGGCGCCGTCGACCGGGTACGAGCGGAGCAGCTCCTCGGTCTCCATGGCGAGGAGGTTGCGGTAGAGCATGGGGGTTGGCTTCTGGAAGGTCTCGGAGAGCGTGGAGACCGGGAACTCCAGCGGGAAGCCGCCCGCCTGCCAGACCCCGCGCTTGACCGCCTGGGCGCGGTCGCGCAGGTGCACATGGCAGGGGTTGATGTCGCTCCAGGTGTTGAGGATCGCGATGACCGGCTTGCCCAGGTGCTCCTCGGGGAGATAGCCGAGCTGGCGGGTGCGGGCCCGGTGGCTGAAGGAGCGCAGGCCGTCGGTGCCGTACCACTGGTGGCTGCGCAGCTCGTCGGGGCCCTTGCGCGGTCGCCGTCCCGTACTCACACCGACCACCCCTCGACGATCGCGGCGACTTCCGCGCGCCTCGGCTCGGGCAGCGGCTTGCTCGGGGCGCGGACGTCGCGCCGGCACAGACCCATCGCGGCCAGCGCTTCCTTGACCACCGTGACGTTGTTGGCGGACTGCCGCTCGGCCCTGAGGTCCTCGAACCGCCGGATCTGCTCCCACACCTTCATCGCGCCCGGATAGTCCCCCGCGCGCAGCGCGCCCAGCATGTTGAGCGAGACGTTGGGGGCGACGTTGGCCAGGCCCGAGGTGAAGCCGGTGGCGCCGACCGCCCAGTACGAGGGCGCGTACAGCTCGGCGAGCCCGGCCACCCAGACGAACCGGTCAAGACCCGCGTCGCGCGCCACGGCGGCGAAGCGGGTGGCGTCGTGGACCGCGTACTTGACCCCGATGACATTGGGGCACGCCTCGCCGAGCCGGGCGATCGCCGCGCCCTCGATGAGCGGATTGCGCAGATACGGCACCACGCCCAGGTCGGGGACGGCCTCGGCGATGGTGCGGTGGTAGTCGATCCAGCCGTCCTGGGCGACGTACGGATGCACCGGCTGGTGGACCATCACCATGTCGGCCCCGGCGGCGCGGGCATGGCGGGCGGCCTCGACCGCGGTGGCCGCGTCATGGCCGACCCCGACGAGCACGGCGGCCCGCCCGGCGGCCTCCTCGACGGTCAGCTCGGTGACCAGCCGCCGCTCTTCGAGGGTGAGGGCGTAGAACTCCCCGGTGTTGCCGTTCGGGGTGACGGCCTTGACCCCGCCGTCGAGGAGCCGGCGGAGCAGGGCCCGGTAGGCGGCGCGGTCCACGGCACCCTCGGCGTCGTACGGGGTCACCGGGATCGCCACGACGTCCGCGAGCGCCGTCCTCAGCGGTGAGTAGTCCATACGAACCCTTTCTCTCGATGTACGGCATCGGGACGAGCTGTTCGGATGGTGCTGCGCGCTGCGTGCTGGGTGCTGAGTGCTGGATGCTGCGTGCTGGATGCTGAGTGCTGCGTGCTGGGGTCGGCGGCCGGGGCGCCGGGGGCTACTCCCCGTCCGGGAAGGCGCGCCGGACGAAGGAGGCGATGTGCTCGTGCAGTGCGCGGGCCGCGCCGTCGGCGTCGCCGTCGAGCGCGCGGGCGAGGATCTCCCGGTGCTCTCGGGCCTCCTGCTCCCAGGAGGGCACCGCCTGCCAGGCGATGGCGGACACCAGCGCGGCCTGGTCGCGCAGTTCGTCGAGCATCCCGGTCAGCAGGGGATTGCCGCAGGGCAGATAGAGCGCCCGGTGGAAGTCGCGGTTGGCGAGTGACCGCCCGGCCGGATCGGCGGCCGCGTCCGACCGCTCCAGCGCGGCTCCGGCGGCCTCCAGCCCGGCCCGCGCCGCCACGGTCCGGCGCAGCGCCTCGGGCTCCAGGAGCAGCCGCACGTCGTAGACGGCGTGCGCCATCGCGGTGTCCACGGTCCTGACCGTGGCCCCCTTGTACTCGCTCATCACCACGAGCCCCCGCCCCGCGAGCGTCTTGAGCGCCTCCCGCACCGGCGTCTTGGACACCCCGAACTGCGCGGCCAGCTCGGCCTCCACCAACGCCTGCCCGGGCCGCAGCCCGCCGGTGAGAATCGCGTGCTTGACCGCCTCCAGCACGTACTGGGTGCGGGAGGGGATCGGGCTCGGGGCGATGTCCATGGATGCTCTCAGATCTCACATATCGCGTCTCATATATGACATACGAAGTACGACGCGATGAAATTAGGGCGGCCCCAGGGGTTCGTCAACGGTTCTGACAAAAACTGGCCGAGGGTGCCAACGCGGGCCGCGTTCCGCCCTTACGCCCGTTCGGGAGCGTCCGCCGGGTGGCGGTGTTGGGTGATGGCTTCCGGGAGGGCGGGTTCGCGCAGGGGGCGGAGGAGGAGGCAGCCGAGGGCGGGGAGGGCTATCAGGGGGGACAGGGCGGTTTGGAGGGTGGTGGCGTCGGCCAGGGCGCCGATGAGGGGGCTGGCCAGGCCGCCGACGCTGACGGTCAGGCCCAGGGTGACCCCGCTGGCGGTGCCCACGCGGCGGGGCAGGTAGTCCTGGCCGAGGGTGACGTGGAGGGAGAACGGGACGTAGAGCCCGGCCGAGGCGAGGGCCACGCAGAGGTAGAGCGCCGGGCCGGGGACGAGGACGACGCCCGCGACGGCGAGGACGGTCAGGGCGTACGACCACCGGACGACCGGGACGCGGCCGTGGCGGGCGGCGAGCCTTCCGCCGGCCACCGTGCCCACCGCGCCGCCGGCGTAGAGCACGAACAGTGCGACGGTACCGGCCAGTTCGCCGCCGCCCGCGCGCTCGCGCACATACAGGGAGATGAACGCGCTCAGCCCGACGAAGACGATCGAGCGGCACATGATGGCGCCGGACAGCCGGAGGAAGGAAGGCCAGTCGTCCCGCCCCTCTCCCCCGCGGCTCGCCCGCGCGGGCCCGGCCACCGCGCCCGGGGCCCTGAGCGCCCGTAGCGCGGCCGCGCAGAGGGCGGCTCCGGCGACGGCGGGGAGGGCCAGCAGCGGGGAGGCGCGCAGACCGCCGGTGGCGATCACGGCGGCGACCGCGAGCGGCGCGGCGGCGAAGCCGATGTTGCCGCCGAGGGAGAACCAGCTCATCGCGGTGTGGCTGCCCCGGCTGGCGAGCCGGGCCACCCGCGCGGACTCGGGGTGGTACGCGGCCACGCCGATCCCGGAGACGGCGACCACCGCCAGGGTCGCCGGGTAGGAGCCGGTGACCCCGCTCAGCGCCACCCCCGCGCCACCCACCAGCGTGCTCACCGGCAGCAGCCACGGCATGGCCCACCGGTCGGTGAGCGCCCCGAACAGCGGCTGTACGACGGACGACAGCAGCGAGGCGGCCAGTACGACGCCGGAGGCGGCGGCGTAGCCGTAGGCCCGTTCCGAGACGAGGAACGGCACCAGCGCGGCCACCGCTCCCTGGTAGATGTCCACGCAGGCGTGTCCCAGGGACATCAGCGCGATGGGCCCGCGGTGTGCGGTGGTGGTGGTCCGTTTCGTCGACACCCTTCGATCGTGGCGATGCCACCGGGTGTCGCGCTTCCGATAATCCGCCGGGCCGTCCCGGAAACCCGCCATCGGCCGACGGGTCCCCGGGCCGTCCTCAGCTCAGCCCAGCTCGGCCAGGGCGGTGCGGACGGCCGCCAGGTCCTGGTCCGAGGCCAGACCGGCGTGGTACAGCCGGAGTTCGTCCGCGCCCAGCTCCACCGCGTGGGCCGCGTCCCGGGCCAGCGTCGCCGGGCTGCCACCCATCCCCGCCACCACCGTGAAGTTGGCGGCGAGCACGGTCCGTTCGGTCCGGTACGGGACGAACGGCGGCAGGACGCCGGAGCGCGCCGCCTCGCCCCCCGTGCACGGCAGTACGACCCCGTCGGCCTGGGCCAGCACATCCGCCGGGTCCACGCCCACGTTGGCGCCGAGCCGGTGCGGGGCCGGGTCGGCGTGCAGCAGGACCTGGAAGTCCCCGTCCGCCGCAGCCCTTACGGCGGCCACGGCCTCGTCCCGCAGACCGCTGGCGATCCGGTCGCGCCAGGCCGCGAAGAGCGCGGCGTGGTCGGCGCCGAGCAACTTCTCCACCTCGGCCCACTCCCCCGCGCGGTCACCGCCGTCCGCGGTCGTCTCGCCCGCCCACACCGGCCGCAGGGCGCGCACGACGAGCTCGCGCAGCTCCTCGGGGTCGGCGCCGAGCTCGGCGTAGCCCGCCTCGCAGCTCTCGCAGAAGCACAGCGACATCAAGTACTGGCCGGCGCCGCCGAGCGGCACCCCGCCGATCTTGTCGTGGGCGTGCAGATGGGCCAGCCCGTACCAGCCGCAGGACTCCAGCTCGGTGCCGCGGGCGCCGGGCCGTACGGCGGCCTCGGCGGCCAGGTCCACCAGATAGGCGCGCACCTCGGGGCGGGCGATGCACGGCGCCCATGGGTAGCGGTCGCCATAGGCGTTGCGCACCGTGATCCGCGGATGCTCCTCGCCCAGCCGGGTGTTGTGCGCGAGCACCACCCAGGCGTGGACCTCGAGACCGGCGTCGGCCAGCGCGGCGGCCGCCTCCCCGTACGGATCGTCGCCGGGCACCCACGACTGCTCGTACGGCCGCAGCTCGCGCCCCTGCCAGCGCTCCGCGCTCGGCGGGTAGAGCACGGCCGCGTGGCGGGCGGTGACGATGCGGTGGCCGGGGTGGCGCGGGGTCAGGGCCCGGGTGGAGTGGTAGGCGGAGGCCAGCGTCACCTGCTGGACGCCGAGGTCGGCGATGCGGCGGGCGGCGTCCGGGTCCCCGACGACGTCCCAGGGGTAGACGAAGGCGGAAGCCTTCACCGCGCCTCCCCGTCCCCGTTCCCGTCCTTGTCCGCGTCCCCTTCGCCGTCCCCGACCAGCGCCATGCCGCGCTCGATCAGCTCGGCCAGCTCCTTGACGTGGGCGGGGCTGGGCTCGCTCAGCGGCGGCCGCACCTCGCCGACGTCCAGCCCGCGCAGCCGGACCCCCGCCTTGACCAGCGACACCGCATAGCCGCGGCCCTGGTTGCGGAGCTCGACCAGCGGCCGGTAGAAGCCGTCGAGCAGCTTGTTGACGGTCTCGTCGTCGCCCGTCATCAGCGCCTTGTGGAAGGCCAGGGCGACCTCGGGGACGAAGCAGAAGACCGCGGAGGAGTAGAGCGTCACGCCGATGCCGCGGTAGGCGAGGCCGGTCAGCTCGGCGGTCGGCAGCCCGTTGAAGTAGCGGAAGCCCTCGTCGGGGGCGTCGGCCCGCACCGCGCTCACCACGCGCTGCATCAGGTCGAGGTCGCCGATGCCGTCCTTGAGGCCGATGATGCCGGGCACCTTGGCGAGCCGGGCCACGGAGTCCGGGGCCAGGACGGCGTTGTCCCGCTGGTAGACGATGATGTCGAGGTCGGTCGCGCCCGCGAGGGCGCTGTAGTGGCGGATCAGCCCCTCCTGATCGGCCACGACCAGATAGGGCGGCATGGCGAGCAGCCCGTCCGCACCTGCCCGCTCGGCCAGCTTGGCGTACTGGATCGCCAGCGCGGTCCCGTACCCGGCGCCCGCGACCACCGGCACCCGCCCGGCGGCCTCCTCCACGGCGACCGCGACGCAGTCGTGGAACTCCTCGGGCGTCAGGGCGTGGAACTCGCCCGTGCCGCAGCACGCGAAGACGGCGCCCGCCCCCGCCTCGATCCCGGCACGGACGTGCGCGCGGTAGATCTCCAGGTCCAGGGCGCCATCGGGACCGTAGGCGGTCACGGGGAAGAACAGCAGTCCGTCAAGGCGCTCGGCGAGTGAAGCTGAGGTCACGGGCTTCTCCCTGTCGTGTACACCGACCCGCCGTCACCCACCGACGCAGTGTGCACGTTTCTGATCGTCATCTACATTCGTGAACGAGTTCACCGTAAGGCAGCCATCGGCCGCCGGTCAAGGGCGCCAACCGGGTGACACCACTCACCCGACGGTGAATTCACCGGCATCACGTCACCCTTGACGGCCCATGCGTCGATCCTTACGGTGTCCATGAATCTGAACCACATACATGAATAAAAACCGCCTTACGGAGGCTTCGCCCATGCCCGCTCCCCGCACCGTCCTCCTCACCGGCGCCGCCGGCGGCATGGGCACCCTGATGCGCGAGCTGCTGCCGCCGTACGGATACCAGCTGCGGCTGCTCGACCAGCTCCCCATCGAGGGCGAGCCGGACGCGATCACCGCGGATCTGTCCGACCGGGACGCCCTGCGCGAGGCCGTGCGGGGCGTTGACGCGATCATCCATCTCGCGGGTATCTCCCTGGAAGCCCCGTTCGAGAAGATCCTGCGCGCCAATATCGAGGGCACGTACAACGTGTACGAGGCGGCGCGCGAGGCGGGCGTCCGCCGGATCGTCTTCGCCTCCAGCAACCACGCCGTGGGCTTCACCCCGCGCCCGGTGGGGGACGACCCGCTCATCCCGCTCGACACCCCCCGCCGCCCCGACACCTACTACGGGCTGTCCAAGGCGTTCGGCGAGGACCTGGCCTCGTTCTACTGGGACAAGTACGGCATCGAGACGGTCGCCATCCGCATCGGCTCCTGCTTCCCCGAGCCGACGACGGTCCGCATGCTGTCCATCTGGATGAGCCCGGCGGACGGCGCCCGGCTGCTCCACGCCGCCCTCACGGCGGAGAACGTGGGCTATGTGACGGTCTACGGCAGCTCGGCCAACACCCGCCTGTGGTGGGACCTCTCCTCGGCCCGCGCCCTGGGGTACGAGCCGAGGGACGACTCCGAGCCGTACGCCGCGAAGCTGATCGCCGAACAGGGCGAACTGGAGCCGGGCAACCCCGACCACGAGTACCTCGGCGGCGCGTTCTGCACCAACCCGCCCATCTGGCCGCGTTGAGGTTTTCGGGCGGGCTCGTGTGCGCAGGGGCGCCGCTTACCGAGGCGAGGTGGCTTTCGAGCATGGGTCCGGAGGTGGGGGGCGGGGCGCCGCCGCAGGCCGCCGGGCCGGTGGGCGGCTCGGCGACGCGGGAGGAGCGGCTCTCTGTCCGGAGTGCGGACCGGTGATACCCGGGGCGGCCCCTCCGGGCACCCCTTCACAAAACGCTTGATCTGAAGCAACTAATTTGTCAAGCAATTCCGAGAGGGGTACCCGCCCCCGGGCCGTCCAGAGGACGGTCCGGCCCCGACGTCCGATCGACCCGCCGGTCCGGCAACGACCCCGGCTGCCGAACACCGGAGCCGCCACCGGGCCCCACCGGCCCGGCGCCCGGCGGCCATGGCAGGGCCCCCACCCGCCGACCCATGCTCAAATGCGCCGAAGGCGCGAAACGGCGCCGCACCCGACCGAGCCGAGCAACCCAAGCCGCTCACCCCGCCCTCTTGGCCCACTCCTCCACCGTCGTGACCTCGGCCTGGCGGGGGAACACCTTCTCGGTGAGCACCCGGTGGACCTCCTCGTCGGAGTCGGCGCAGCCGTCGGCCAGCACGGTGAGCCGATAGTCGAGGTCGGCGGCCTGGCGCAGGGTGGAGAGGACGACGCCACTGGTCGCAATGCCGCTCAGGACGAGGTGCGTGATCCCACGGGCCCGCAGGACCATCTCCAGGTCGCTGCCCGCGAAGGCGCTGACCCGCTTCTTGGTGATCACGATCTCGTCGGTCCGGGCCGCGATGTCCGGATGGATGGCGGCGTTCGGATCCTCGGGGGTGAAGGCGCCCGCCGGAAGGGCGCTGAATGACGCGTTGCGGTCAGAGACCTCCGGGTGCCCGGACCGGAAGCCGACCACGATGTGCAGGACAGGGATCCCGGCGGTACGGGCCGCCTCCACCGCGCCCACGAGACGCGGCAGATACCCGGAGCCCGCGATCCGGCTCACGATGCCCTCTTGGACGTCCATCACGAGCAGGGCCGTCTTGTTCGCGTTCATGTTCATGTTCATGTTCACGAAGCCTTTCGCTGCGTCGATTGCTGCGCGGAAGAGGAATCGTCGGACTCGATACGGCCCAGCGAGCGGTCCATGAGCGTCAGCGCCAGACACAGACCGGTGATGGCGAGCATGAACCAGGCCAGGCCGTGCAGCCCGCCGGTGTCGGCGCGGGCGCCGAAGAAGGCACCGTTGGCGCTGGAGGCGACGATCGCGCCGAGGTAGAAGAAGGTGCGGAGCAGCCCCGCCGAGGAGCCCATCCGCTCCGGATCGGCCTGGTGGTACACCGAGTTCTGTAGGGCGAGGTTGATCAGCCCCTGCGGTACGCCGAAGACGAGCCCCACGACGACCAGCAGCCAGATCGCGCTGTGCGGCTGGAGCGGGAGCAGCAGGACGCAGCCGACGATCTGCCCCACGGCCCCCACCAGCAGCTTGCCGCGCACGGCGGCGCGGCGGCCGGTGGCGCCGGACACCGCGATGCCGGTCAGGAACAGCGGCAGTTGGGCGAGCCCCGCCTGGGAGGCCGTCAGCCCCCGGCCGTCCTGGAGCCACTGGGTGTAGCCGTACAGAAAGACGTACGAGACGACGGAGACGAGGAGCGCGCGGGCGTAGGTGAGCAGCAGGGGCGGATTTCCGCCGAACACCCGCAGATCGATGAACGGCTCCGCCGCCCGCAGCTCCCGCACCGTGAACCCGGCCGCCGCCACCGCCATCAGCACCGGCAGGTACCACCGGTCGGCCCGCGGCTCCATCAGGAACAGCAGCAGCGAGACGAGCATCGCGGCGAACAGCCCCATGCCGATCAGATCCAGCCGGACGCGCTCGCCGGTGCGTTCCGCCAGGGGCCGCTCCTTCGGCAGCCGCCGTACGCCGAGGATCAGACCGGCCGCCGCCAGCGGGATGTTGACGGCGAACGTGCTGCGCCAGCCGCCCAGCCCGATCAGCAGTCCGCCCAGGGGCGGTCCGATGACCGCGATGGTCTGACTGGCGACCGCGAGCGTGGCGAGGATCCCGGCGGGGCTCTCCTGGCCGGTCCGCCGGGCCTCCCCGCGGATGAGGTACATCGCGGCCGGATAGCCCGCGCAGGTGCCGAACCCGAGCACCACCCGCGCGACGATCAGCGTCCCCAGGTTGGGGGCGAGCAGACCGATCAGCCCCGCGATACCGGTCAGGGCCGCCCCGGCGAGGAAGAGTCGGCGCGGCCCGTAGAGGTCGATCAGCCGGCCCATGACCGGCTGGCCTATCGAGGTGGCCAGATAGAGCGCGGAGACCAGCCAGGCCGTCTGTGCCGGCGGCGCCCCGAACGCGGCGCCGATCGGCACCAACGACACCGAGATGATCGAGGAGTTGACGGGGTTCAGTACCGAACCCAGCACCATCGGGGCGAGCAGCCGCCGGTCGAAGGCGCTCCCCGTGTCCGCCCTGCCCTTCCGTCGCGTCAGCCGCTCGATCATGCGCGGCTGAGCCGGTCCAGCAGGGCCAGCGCCTTGAGGATGGTCTTCCGTTCCGCTTCCGTATAGCCGCTCTCCAGCGTCCGGGCGAGCCATTCCTCGCCCGCCCGCCGCTTGTCGTCCAGGAACGCGCTGCCGGTCTCGCTCACCGAGACCAGCTGCCGCCGCCCGTCAGCGGGATCGGGGCGCCGCTGGATCAGCCCGCGCTCGTCCAGTACGGCGAGCGTGGCCGCCATCGACTGCGGCCGTACGCGCTCGGCCGCCGCCAGCGCGCTGGCCGAGGCGGGGCCCTCCTTGCTGAGCCTGCTGAGCGCGGACGTCTGCGAGGGGGTGAGTTCCTCGAGGTCGTACGACTCCTTGATCCGCCGCCGCAGCCGGCCGACCACCACTCGGATCTCATGCGCGGCGCGCACGGCGGACACGGACATGTCGCCAGGGGTCTCTGCCATGCCCCGCACGATATTTCCTTCAGCCCAAACTGTCCAGTTCAAACTGAACAGTCTGGGCTGTCTACCTACCCGGCGAAGGCGTCGAAGTGCGGGTCGTCCCCGCCCGGGTCAGGCCGCCCGGGCCCGCTCCAGCGCCCGTTCGGCCAGCTCACGCGCGGTGCCGACCGGATCGGCGACCACCGAGAGACCGTTCAGCACCGTGGCCCCCTCGTGGAGCAGCAGCAGCTCGTCCGCCAGACCGTCGGGGGCCGCCGCGCCCGCCTCCTCGCACAGCTGCCGCAGATAGCCCCGCAGCCAGTGCTTCTGGTCGGCGATCACCTGCCGGGCCGGATGACCGGGGTCCGGCAGTTCGGCCGCCGCGTTGACGAAGCCGCAGCCACGCGGGTTCTCGCGGCGCACCCACTCCGCGAGCGCGTCGAACGTGGCCAGGGCGCGCTCCGCCGGGGGCGACTTCTCGACCTCGGCGGTGAGCCACGCCCGCCACCGCTCATCGCGCTCCCGCAGATACGCGGCGACCAGCGTCTCCTTGGAGCCGAAGCGGTCGTACAGCGTCTTCTTGGTGACTCCGGCGCGCTTGGCGATCAGATCCACGCCGACCGCGTGGATTCCCTGCCCGTAGAACAGCTCGGCGGCGGTGTCGAGAATGCGGCGCCCTGCGGGGGTGAGCACGTCTCCGCGCGCTTCCATGCCCTGATCGCCTCCTGGGGTTGACGGAGGGGTATACCGATCTGTTTATTCTAGTGGGTGAAGGAGTAAACAGACCGGTATACCCGGCGTCGATTCGCAGTCCCGACCAGATAGCCCAGACCAGAGCGAGGACCCCATGCCCGTCAGCGCCGCCGTCACCGCCATCGGCCTCGTCGTGATGTGGAGCTCCGGCTTCATCGGAGCCGAGCTCGGCACGCGGGAGGCCGCCGCCGACACCCTGCTGATGTGGCGCTTCCTCGTGGCGGCCGCGGTCCTGGGCGGCGCCTGGGCGCTGCTGAGGCGCCGCAGGCCGCGCCCGCGCGCGATCGCCGAGCAGGCGGTGATCGGAGCGCTTTCACAGGGCGGCTATCTCGGCGGGATCGTCTGGTCGGTCGGGCTCGGCGTGCCGTCCGGCACCGCCGCGCTGATCGCCGCGTTGCAGCCGCTCGCGGCGGGCGCGCTGGCCGGGCGGCTGCTCGGGGAGACGGTCAGCCCGCGGCAGTGGGCGGGGCTGGCCATCGGCCTCGGCGGGGTCGCGCTCGTCGTCCAGGGCGATCTGTCGACGGGTCCGACCGCCCCGGCCTGGGCGTACGGGCTGCCCTTCGCCGCGATGGCGGCGCTGCTGACCGCGAGCTTCCTGGAGCGCAGGGTGCGGGCGCCGCTCGACCCCATGGACGCCATACCGCTGCACTGCCTGGTGAGCGCCGTCCTGTTCACCGGGGTCGCCGTGGCCGGAGGCCATGCCGCGCCCCCGGCGGGCGGGGGCTTCTGGGCCGCCGTGGCCTGGACGGTGCTGCTCTCCACGGTCGGCGGCTACGGCTTCTACTGGCTGAGCCTGCGCCGCAACGGCGTCACCCGCACCAGCGCGCTGATCTACCTCACGCCCCCGACCACGCTGGTGTGGGCCTACGCGATGTTCGGGGACGCGCCGGGGTGGACGGCCGTCGCGGGCATGGCGGTGTGCGTGATCGGGGTGGTGGCGGCCACCGCGCGCCGCCGTCCCGATCGGTCGGCGCGGCTCGCGGAGGATCCAGTCCGTGATCGAACGGTGCGGCGGGTGCCGGCCGAATAGCTCGCGGGCCCGGCGCGCCCGCCGTACGCCGAACCGGGCCGGCCGCGGCGGGGCGGGGCGGGACAGGTCATGGGAGAAGCCACTCCGCAGGTCAAGGAACCGTAAAGCGGGGACGTTCGTTACCCCGGGCATGACCGCTATGACACCCGGCTCGAACCTCCCCCTCCCCGTCGCGCGCGTGGCGGTTGACGTCACCGCTCCGGTGCGGCTCGACGTATCGGGCCTGCTGCTCACCGCCAACGGCAAAGTGCGTTCCGACGACGACTTCGTCTTCTACAACCAGCCCACCGGACCGGGTGTGACCCACCGCGCCGGAACGGCGGGCGCGGGCGACACCATCACGGTGGACACCGCCGCCGTCCCCGCCGACATCGAGAAGATCGTGGTGACCGCGAGCCTGGACGCGCCCGGGGCGACGTTCGCGGGCACCGAGCCGACCGCCACCGTGCGCGGCGCGGACGACGGTGCGGCGATCGCCACCTTCACCCCGCCGCGGCTGGGCAACGAGACCGCGCTGGTGGTCGTGGAGGTGTACCGGCGCAATGGGGCGTGGAAGGTGCGCGCGGTCGGGCAGGGGTACGCCAACGGTCTGGCGGGCATCGCCACCGACTTCGGCGTGACGGTCGAGGAGCCCGCCGCCCCGGCCGCCCCCACCACCCCCACCGCTCAGACGCCGCCCCCGCCGAGCGGCCCGCCCGCCGGTTTCCAGCCCCCGCCGCCCATGCCGTCCGCTCCCCCGGCCGCGGCGCCCGCCGCCGCGGCGGCCCCGGCCACCGGGAAGATCAACCTGGACAAGGGCCGGGTCAGCCTCCAGAAGAACCAGACGGTGTCCCTGGTCAAGGGCGGCCGCCCGGTGCTCAGCTCGGTGCGGATGGGCCTGGGCTGGGAGCCCGCCTTCCGCGGCAAGGACATCGACCTGGACGCGTCCGTGATCGCCTTCGGTGTCGACCGTAAGAAGATCGACGCCTGCTTCTTCGGCAAGCTGGCCATCCTCAACGGCGCCATCCAGCACTCCGGCGACAACCTCACCGGAGAGGGCGGGGGCGACGACGAGTCCATCACCGTCCACCTCGGCGGCCTTCCGCCCGAGGTCACCGGCCTGGTCTTCACGGTCAACTCCTTCTCCGGCCAGAAGTTCACCGATGTGGCCAAGGCGTACTGCCGCCTCCTCGACGCCCAGACCGGCGAGGAGCTGGTCCGCTTCGACCTCACCCACGCCGAGCCGCGCACGGGCGTGATGATGGCGAAGATGATCAAGCAGTTCTCGGGTGAGTGGGAGATGACCGCGATGGGCGAGTACGTGGACTCGCGCACCGTCCGAGGCATGGCCAAGCCCGCCGGCAAGGCCCTGTGAGCCGACCCGCCGCCACACGCCGGGGCCGTCAGCGCGGCGCGGGCGCTCCCGCGACGCCGCGGACGCCCGGGGCGGCATCGCCCGACAGCCCCGCCACGCGGGCCAGGCGGCGGTAGGAGTCCAGCAGGGCCTCGCGGTCGTAGGTGCTCGTCGTGACCAGCACCTCGTCGGCGTCGCTGCGCTCGATCAGCTCGTCGAGCGCGGCGGCGACCTCGTCCTCCGTGCCGTACAGCTGGCCGCGCAGACCGCGTTCGTAGAAGCCGCGCTCCTTCTCCGTCATCTCCCGGGTCTCGATCTCCGAGGCCGGGGCCAGGGGCGGGAAGACGCCATGGGTGCGGGAGTGGGCCATCGCCCATGCCTCGGGGAGCAGCAGCCGACGGGCCTCCTCCGTAGTGTCGGCGACCGCGACATTGCCCGAGACGACGACGTACGGGGCGGAGGACCACGCCGAGGGGCGGAAGCCCGCGCGGTAGCGGTCGATCGCGCGCAGCATCTCGTCCCGGCCGCGCGGATCGCCGATGACCAGGGACAGTCCGGCCCGCGCCGCCAGGTCCGCACCGGCGCCGGTGGCCAGCACGAAGACGGGCGGCCGCAGCCCCTCCGCCGGGTGGGCGTGGACCTGGGGGTGGGCGCTCTGCTCACCGGTGAACCAGCCGAGCAGCTCGTCCAGTTGGGCGCCGAAGTCCCGCGCGGCGTCCTTCTCGGCGCCCAGGGCGCGGCGGATGCCGTCGGTGAAGCCGACGGAGCGGCCCAGGCCCATGTCGATCCGGCCCGGGAAGAGGGATTCGAGCACCCCGAACTGCTCGGCCACGACCAGCGGGCGGTGGTTCGGCAGCATCACACCGCCCGTGCCCACGCGGATGCGGACCGTCGCCGCCGCGACGGCGGACGCGAGCACCGTGGGCGCCGAACCGGCCACGCCGGGCACGCTGTGGTGCTCGGAGACCCAGAAGCGGTGGTAGCCGAGCGCCTCGGCCCGCTGCGCGAACCGTACGGTGTCGCGCAGCGCCTGCGACCGCTCCCGCCCCTGGCGGGTGCGGGAGCGGTCCAGGATGGAGAAGGGGGTGGTGCGCAGGCGTGAGGTCACGCTCACGTCAACGCATGCCCCGGCCGGGACGATTCCCCCCGGGCCATGGGCCTCAGCGCTGGCGGCGCCAGGGACCGGTGATCGCGAGCATGATGCCCGGCACCTGGATGTTGGCGTACAGCGTCGAGCCGTCGGGCGAGAAGACCACACCGGTGAACTCGCTGAACTCCGGCTCCTCCGCACTGCCGATGTTCAGGTCGTTGCGCGCGATCGGGTACGTCCGGCCGTCCTCGGTGGCGCCGAAGAGGTGCTGGATGCCCTCGCCGTCCTCCGCGATCACCAGACCGCCGTACGGCGAGACCGTGATGTTGTCCGGGCCGTCGAAGGAGCCGTCCTTCGACGGGTCGGGGTTGACGCCCAGCAGCACCTTGAGGGTGAGGGTGCGGCGCTTGGGGTCGTAGAACCAGACCTGGCCGTCGTGCTGGACCGGGCTCTCGTCACGGGCGTACGAGGAGACGATGTACGCGCCGCCGTCCGCCCACCACATGCCCTCCAGCTTGCGGGCGCGGGTGATCTCGCCGTCCTTGAACTGCTTGCGCACCGACACCGACTTCGCGTCGCGGTCCGGCACCGGCTCCCAGTCCACGCCGTAGACCGTGCCGGTCTTGGTGGCGCGGGACAGGTCGTCCACGAAGTTGCCGCCCGAGTCGTAGCACTTGGGCGCCTGGAGCACGCCCGCGTCGTCCTTGAGCGTGTCGAGCCTGCCGCGGCCGTGCTCGAAGCCGTGCGGCGGGACCCAGCGGTAGAGGAGGCCGTTCGGTCCGGAGGCGTCCTCGGTGAGGTAGAGGTGGCCGCGTTTGGGGTCCACGACGACGGCCTCGTGGGCGTACCGGCCCAGGGCCTTGATCGGCTTCGGGTTCCGGTTGGCCTTGCGGTCGTGCGGGTCGACCTCGAAGACGTAGCCGTGGTCCTTGGTCATGCCTTTCTGGCCGGCCTTGTCCTCGGTCTCCTCGCAGGTCAGCCAGGTACCCCAGGGGGTGCGGCCACCGGCGCAGTTGGTCGAGGTGCCCGCGATGCCGACCCACTCGGTGACGTGGTCGCCGTGCTTGGCGACCTCGACGACGGTGCAGCCGCCGGAGGCCGCCGGGTCGTAGACCAGGCCCTCGGTCAGCGGGACCGGGTGCGGCCAGTTGGCGCGGGGGCCACCCAGCTCGTGATTGTTGACCAGCAGCGTCGCACCGCGCGAGCCCTCGAAGGTGGCGGTGCCGTCGTGGTTGGACGGAGTGGACTCTCCGGACTCCAGCTTCGTCTCACCGGTACGTGTAATGATCTTGTAGCGGAAGCCCTCGGGGAGGGCCAGGATGCCCTTCGGGTCCGCGATGAGCGGACCGTAGCCGAGCGGGGAGCCGCCGTGCCCGTGGTGGCCCTCGATGCCCGCGACGCCCTCCTCGGTCGCCTCGGCGGCGAGCGCGCCGGGTGCGGTGGCGAGCACCCCCGCACTTCCGACCAGGGCGAACCCGGCCCCGGTGTACGCGGAACGCCGCGCGAAGTCTCTTCGGCTGAGCGACATGTCATCTCCCGAACGCAGGATGGTGTCCTCCGGACTGCGGCCATACGTTCCCGTCCCCGACCGAACATCAGTTGAACGGCACGCGACATCAACGGACGAATGGCCGCCGGTCCCCTATACGGCGCGCAAAGCGTTACGGCTCTACGCAACGCTCGGCTCCCCGGCCGCCGGACGCAACGCGCCCCTCACGGCGCGCCCCCGAGACGGCGCGGGCCCCGGGGTCCAGGGGCGATGCCCCTGGTATCGGGAAGAGGGGAGGAGGGGAGCAGCCCGCCGCAGGCGTCACCCCCGGCCGGGGTGCGGTTATGCCCTTGAGCGGGCCTTGAAGGCGGCCTTGCGGGCCTCCTTGGCGGCCTTCTTGTCAGGGTGCAGGCGCCCCATCGCCTCCAGCACGTCCGCCGTCGCCGGGTGGTCCACCCGCCAGGCCGAGTCGAAGAAACTCCCCGACTGGTCCACCAGGCCCCGCACCAGATCGCGCAGTTCCGCCGAGTCGCCCTCGGAGGCGAGCTGGGCCGCGAGGGTGTCCACGGTGAGCCAGAAGACCATCTCCTCCGACGGCTCCGGCACGCCCACCACCCCGTGCTCGGCCAGCCAGACCCGGGCCAGCCCGCCCAGGTGGCGGTCGTCGAGCACCTCGCGCAGGGCGGGCTCGGCCTCGGCCCCGACCAGCGAGAGGGTCTGCTGGCAGGTGAGGCGGCGCAGCGGCGCGTCCTCGTCGTCGCCCCGGGCGGCGGCCAGCAGCTCGCGGGCGGCCTCCTCGGGCGTACGGCGGGCCAGCCACTGCTCGGCCTCGGCCCGCGCGGCGGGCTCGGGGTGGCCGGGGAGGGCGTCCAGCAGGATCTCGGCGCCCTGGTCGGCCAGGTCGCCGACGGCCGGGGCGGCGATGCCCGCCTCGAGCATCCGGGCCCGTACCGCGTAGACGCCGAGTGGGGTGAGCCGGACCATGCCGTAGCGGGAGACGTCCTCGTCCTCGAGCTCCTGGACCGTCTCGGGCTCCTGGATCAGGCCCTCGCCGTCGACCTCCTGGATCAGCGCCTCGTCCACCGGCTGGTACTCGACGAGGCCGGTCGGGGCGAGCAGCCGGAACTGGTCGTCCAGCCGCACCATCGCCTCGGAGACCTCTTCGAGGACGTCGTCGGTGGGCTCGTCCATGTCCTCGGGGACGATCATGGAGGCGGCGAGCGCGGGCAGCGGTACGGGGGCCGTGGCGGCCTCCTCGTCCAGGGCGGTCAGCAGATAGAGGTTGCCCAGCACCCCGTCGAGGAACTCGGCCTCCTCCTCCGGGTTCCAGTCGAGCGCGTCGAGGTCGAGCTCACCGCTCTCACCGATCTGGGCGGCGATGTCGCTCAGATCGGGGGCGGCGGCGTCGGCCAGCACCGTCTCGAAACCGTCGAGCCAGATGTCCAGGATGTCGCGCGGGCCGCCCTCGGTGATCAGCCGCAGCTCCTCGCCGCTGGTCGCGACGGCGGAGAACTCGTCCTCACCCGTCGCCTCACCGTCCGCGTCCGCACCGGCGTCCTCGCCGTCGGCCCCCGCCGGCTCCTCGATCTCGACCAGCCCGGTGTCCACCGCCAGCTGCCACGCCTGCGCCGCGTACAGCGGCCCGTCCTCGTCCCCCGCGAGCTCCAGCAGCTCGGTCGCCTCCCGCAGCTCGCCCTCCGGCAGCGCCCCGCCCGACGCCACCGGCTTCCCGTGCTCGGCCCAGCGGGCGAGCCGGACCGCGCGGGCGAGCAGCGGTGCGGCGAGTGCGTCCCGCGCGAGTTCCGCGTCGGTGCGAAGCCGCACGGGCGGCATGGTGGGGCGCTCTTCTGGCATGGGCGGACGTCACTCCTCGAGGGCACGGAAGTCGCGGGCGCGGAGGTCGCGGGCGCGAATGCGGGGCTATGCGGCTGTGGGGCTGTGGGGCTGTGGGGCTGTGGGGCCATGGGTCCACGGGACCGTGAAGCCATGGGGGTACGGCGATGCGGGGTGTACCGGCGCGGGTGCGCGGATACGGCCCGGACCCCAGCGTAGACCGAACGGGACGGCACTTTCGTCCCGATGTGGTCCGCGCCCCGTCCCGCGCCCCCTCCCGCACCACATCCCGCTGCCCCCGTTCATGTTTCCGTCCCGCTTCCGCCATGCCCGGGCCACCCGTCCTCCCTTGACAACTTCCGTGGCGAGGAAAGAGATTGACGCGCGTAGAGGCGTATTCCTCGCCGTTCACTCCTTTCCGGAGGCCACCACCATGTCCCTTCGCGCCCCGCGCGGACCCGTCGCCCTCACCGCCGTCGCCGCCGCCCTCGCGGCCGGGCTGCTCGCGGTGGACTCGCCGGCCTCCGCCGCCGAGATCCGCATCCATGACATCCAGGGCAGCACCCGGATATCCCCGCTCGCCGGACAGCAGGTGAGCGACGTGCCCGGTACGGTCACGGCGATACGCGCCTTCGGCTCCTCGCGCGGCTTCTGGATCCAGGACACCCGGCCCGACAAGGACGCGGCCACCAGCGAGGCGATCTTCGTCTTCACCGGGTCGACCACGCCCTCGGTCGCCGTGGGCGACTCGGTGCTGGTCTCCGGAACGGTGTCCGAGTACTACCCGGGCGGCAAGGACGCCGGCGGGCAGTCGCTCACCGAGCTCTCCAAGGCGACCTGGACGGTCCGGTCCTCCGGCAACGCGCTGCCCGCCGCCTACCGGCTCAACCCCTCCACGATCCCCGACCGCTACACCCCGGACGCCGGCGGCGACTCCATCGAGGGGCTGACGCTGCGGCCGCGCTCGTACGCCCTGGACCGCTACGAGTCGCTGGAGGGCATGCGGGTCTCGGTCGAGAACGCCCCCGTGGTCGGCGCGACCAACACCTACAAGGAGCTGTGGGTCACCGCCGAGCCCCACCACCAGCGCACCGCGCGCGGCGGCGCCCTCTACGGCTCGTACCGCGACCCGAACGCGGGCCGGGTGAAGGTGGTCTCGCTGCTGCCCTACGCCCAGCACCCCTTCCCCGTGGCGGACGTCGGCGACGCGCTGACCGGCACCACGGCCGGGCCGATGGACTACGACAACTTCGGCGGCTACACGATCGCGGCCACCGCGATGGGCGAGCTGGCCGACCACGGTCCGCAGCGGGAGACCACCCGCAAGCAGAAGGCGGACGAACTCTCCATCGCCACCTACAACGTGGAGAACCTCTCCCCCAAGACCGCCCAGTCGAAGTTCGACCGGCTGGCCACCGGTCTTGTGGAGCACCTCGCCTCGCCGGACATCGTCGCCCTGGAGGAGGTCCAGGACGACAACGGCGCGACGAACGACTCGGTGGTCGGCGCCGAGGCCACGCTGAAGAAGCTCACCGACGCGATCAAGGCGGCGGGCGGCCCCGCGTACGAGTGGCGGCAGATCAACCCGGTGGACGACCAGGACGGCGGCGAGCCGGGCGGCAACATCCGCGTGGCGTTCCTCTACAACCCCGAGCGGGTCTCCTTCACCGACATCCCGGGCGGCGACTCCACCACCCCGGTGAAGGTCGAGAAGAAGGGCGGCAGGGCCACGCTGTCGGCCTCCCCCGGCCGTATCGACCCGGCGAACGGCGTCTGGAAGGACAGCCGCAAGCCGCTGGTCGGGCAGTTCTCCTTCCGGGGCCGCCCGGTGTTCGTGGTCGCGAACCACTTCAACTCCAAGGGCGGCGACCAAGGCCTGGACAGCCGCTTCCAGCCCCCGGCCCGCTCCTCGGAGACCCAGCGCACCGGGCAGGCCACGGCGGTCAACACCTTCGTCAAGGCGCTGCTGAACGCCGACCCGAAGGCGTCGGTGGTCGTCGCGGGCGACCTCAACGACTACCAGTTCTCGCCCGCGCTGGCCGACCTCACCAAGGGCGGTGTGCTGACGGACCTGGTGACCCGGCTGCCGAAGGACGAGCGCTACGGCTATGTCTACAACGGCAATTCACAGGTGCTGGACCACATCCTGACCAGCCGCGCGCTGCGCCGTGCCGACTACGACATCGTGCACATCAACGCCGAGTTCTCGGACCAGTCCAGCGACCACGACCCGCAGGTGGTACGAGTGCGCCCCTGAGCGGAACACTCCCGGTGCGGGGGCCGCTGCCCCCGCACCGGGCGACGCATCCCAATGGGCGCGCCAACCTCAGTTGTGGCTGTGGAGCGCCTCGTTCAGCCCGCCCCAGGAGCCGGTCCGGGGCAGCGCCTCGACCGTGCCGGTGATGGAGTTGCGGCGGAAGAGCAGGTTGTTGACGCCGGAGAGCTCCAGGGCCTTGGCGATCTTGCCGTCCGGGAGCGTGACGCGGGTGCCCGCCGTCACATACAGCCCCGCCTCGACGATGCAGTCGTCGCCGAGCGAGATGCCCAGGCCCGCCTCGGCACCGAGCAGGCAGCGCTCGCCGATGGTGATCGTCTGCTTGCCGCCGCCGGAGAGGGTGCCCATGATCGAGGCGCCACCGCCGACGTCGGAGCCGTCGCCGACCACGACGCCCGCGCTGATCCGGCCCTCGACCATGGAGGTGCCGAGCGTCCCGGCGTTGAAGTTGACGAAGCCCTCGTGCATGACCGTGGTCCCGGGGGCGAGGTGGGCGCCGAGCCGGACCCGGTCGGCGTCGCCGATGCGGACGCCGGCGGGGACGACGTAGTCGGTCATTCGGGGGAACTTGTCGACACTGGTCACCGACAGCTGCGACCCCTCGGCGCGGGCGGCGAGCCGGGCCCGCTCCACCTGGTCGGCGGCGACCGGGCCGAGCGAGGTCCAGGCGACGTTGGCCAGCAGGCCGAACTGGCCGTCCAGGCTCAGGCCGTGCGGCTTGACCAGGCGGTGGCTGAGCAGATGGAGCCGCAGGTAGACGTCGTGCGCGTCCTGCGGCTTCTCGTCGAGCGAGGCGATGACCGTGCGGACGGCGACGACCTCGACGCCGCGCCGGGGGTCCGGTCCGACCGCCTTGAGGGCGGTCTCGCCCAGCAGCCGCGCGGTGCGCTCCGCGTCGAGCCGCTCGGTTCCGGCCGGACCGGGCTCTGCGGTCAGCTCGGGGGCCGGGAACCAGGTGTCCAGGACGGTGCCGTCCTCGGTGAGGGTGGCGAGACCGGCGGCGACGGCGCCGGTGGGGGCGGTGGTGGATGCATCGGTCATGGTCAGAACGCTAACCGGAGCCGGGCCCGGGAGGCGAACCGGTCTCAGCGACCGACATCGCCTCACCGGACGGCCGCCCCGGCCCACCCGGTCCCCCGGTCCGCCTGGTCCCCCGGTCCACCGATCCGCCCGGCCCCCGGTCCGCCTGGTCCCCCGGTCCACCGTCCGCCCCAGCCCACCCCGGTCCGGGCCTCAGGGCCGCTGCCCCTCCTTGTCCACCAGCGCCCGGTCCACCAGCGCATGCGTGCTGAGCACATCGCCGGCCTTCCAGCCATCCTTGTCATCGTCGTCCGGCTCGGCGTCGTAGCCCGCGATGCCCCGCTCCCCGAGCGGATCGAAGGTCCGGGGCTCGTACAGCAGTTGGAACTCCGAGAAGCCCTTCTTCCGCACGGTGCCGAGGCCGATCGCCACCGCCTTACGTCCGAGGTTGTCCGTCACCTCGGCGGCCGTGATCCCAGGAACGGTCGCCATCGCCCTGAGGACCCTGGCCCGCCCCTCGGGATCGGTCGGGAACGCCTGGCTCAGAACGCCGAGCAGCCGGAAGTCGTACTGGGCCAGGGTCTCGGAGTCCGGACGGCCCTCCTCCAGCGTGCGGACCTTCTTCTTCACCCGCGCCGGGTCGTCCGGCAGCGAGCGCAGCAGGCGGTACTCCTTCCGGGCCGAGTACGAGGGGTCGTCGTACGCCTTCCAGGACTCGGACTCCTGCGGCTTCGGCCCTCCGTCGATCCGGCCCGCCTCCACGAGCCTGGTGTAGATCCACTGGCCGTCCCGGGGCGCGGGGACGGGCGTCTGCTCCACGATGTCCGCCGCCCACCGCAGCAGCTTCGCCGCGTCACCGACGCTCTTTCCGTCCGCGACACTTCCCAGCTCGGCGGTCGCGGTGTAGCCGGGCCGCGCGCCGGGGTCCGACACCCGGGCGCCCCCGGTCCCTCCCCCCACGACGTCGGTGACCAGCAGGGCGGCCACCGTCAGCGTCGCGGCGGCACCGACGGCGGCGAGCCGCCAGTCGGCGCGGAAGCGACGCCGGCGGACCGTGCCGGTGGCGGCCTCATGGAGCCTGACGCGCCCGGGAGCAAGCCGGGCCCGGTCGGGGCGGGGGGCGTCGGCGCGCAGCGTGCGCACCGGGCCCAGGTCCTGCTGGAGATCATCCATAGCTGGCCACCTCCGTGGCATCGCTGACGACGGTGGGATCGTTACCGAGGGCGGACCGCACCTTGCGGCGCGCGCGGTTGAGCCTGGAGCGGACGGTTCCGACAGGGATGCCGAGGGCCTCCGCGACCTCCTGGTAGCTGAGGTCGGCCCAGGCGACGAGGAGCAGGACGTGCCGGTCGCGGGCGGACAGCCCGGCGAGGGCGGTGGCGAGCGGCCGGCGGGTGGCCTCGGCCGCCATCCGGCTGTCGGCGCGTTCGACCCAGGACTCGGCGACCGGGTCGGTGCCGGTGCGGGCCAGCGCGCGCAGCGCTCTCACCTCGGCGCGGCGGTGCTTGCCGATGAGGTTGGCGGCGATGCCGTACAGCCAGGGCCTGGCGGTGGCACGCCCCTGGTCGTAGCGGGCCCGGCCGCGGAAGGCGATCAGAAAGGTCTCGGCCGTGATGTCGTCGGCGGCGCCGTCGCCGAGGCGGCGGGCGGCGTAGCGGTGGATGTCCGGGGCGTACCGGTCGTAGAGCAGCGCGAAGATCTCGGGCTGCCCAAGCGACTGCGCCACGACCGCCGCGTCGTCGTCCGGTGTGGTGTCCGGGGCACGGTGCGACGGTGGATCGGGGTCGGTCACAGGGTCTCCGTATCCGTTGCGTCAAGGTGCGGGGATCGATGTGTCACCCCCTGTTCCCCGCTGGCGGGATACGGGTTCACGGGCCGCCGCGTCAGCCGGTCACCAGCCGCTCGAGCGCCGCCCGCACCTGGGCCCGGTCGTACGGGAGGTCCGCCAGCAGCACCTGGAGCGTCAGCCCGTCGATCAGGGCCACCACCGCCCGCGCCGTGGCCACGTCGGGCACCAGTCGCCCCAGCATCCGGGCCATCTCGTCCAGGCACTCGGCGGCGAGCGGCCGCAGCCCCTCATGGCGCAGGGCGGCGAAGTACAGCTCGTACTCCAACTCCATCCGCGCCCGGTCGCCCGTGAGCTGCTCCTCCAGCCACCGGGCCAGCTCGTCCGCGGGCGGCGCGGCCGGATCGACGCCCTCCACCCAGCGCCGCACCTCCGCCAGCCACTCCGCGTTGATCTGGCGGAGCGCCGCGATCAGCAGATCGTCGAGGGTCGCGAAGTGGTAGGTCGTCGAGCCCAGCGGCACATCGGCCGCGGCGGCCACGGCCCGGTGGCCGAGCCCCCCGATGCCGCGCTCGCGGACCACGGCGACCGCGGCATCGATGATCCGCTGCCGCCGCTCGGGGTCGTACCGGCGGCCCATCAGTGGGCGCCGTTCAGATTGAGCACCACCACCCCGGCGATGACCAGCAGCACGCCCAGCACCTTCGCGGCGGTCATCGCCTCCCCCAGGAAGAGCATGCCGATCGCGGCGATGACGGCGGTCCCGGCCCCGGACCATATGGCGTAGGCGGTGCTGACGGAGATGGACTTGAGCGTGTGCGCGAGCAGCACGAAGGACAGCAGATAGCCCGCGGCCGTGGCCAGCGAGGGCCAGAGTCTGCTGAAGCCCTCGCTGTACTTCATCGAGGTGGTCGCCAGGATCTCGGCCAGGATGGCCCCGGAGAGCGTCACATATGCCATGCGTACAAGCGTACACAACGATGCGTACGAGCGTACACAACCACCCCGCGCCGGGGTTACGGACATGCGAGCGGCCCCCGTGCCGAAGCACGGGGGCCGCTCGGAAAAGCGCGGGAGGCGTCAGACGTTGAAGCCGAGCGCGCGCAGCTGCTCACGCCCATCGTCGGTGATCTTGTCCGGGCCCCACGGCGGCATCCAGACCCAGTTGATCCGCAGCTCGTTGACGATGCCGTCGGTCGCGGACTTGGCCTGGTCCTCGATGACATCGGTCAGCGGACAGGCCGCCGAGGTGAGCGTCATGTCGATGGTGGCGATATTGCCGTCGTCGACATGGATGCCGTAGACCAGACCGAGGTTGACCACGTCGATGCCCAGCTCGGGGTCCACGACGTCGTACAGGGCCTCGCGGACCTCTTCCTCGCTGGCGGGCTTGGTGGTGGTGGCGGCGTTCTCAGTCATGCGGTCTTCCCTCCGGCGGTCTCGCCCAGTGCCTGCGCCGTGGCGTCCTTCCACGCCATCCAGCTCAGCAGGGCGCATTTCACCCGGGCCGGGTACTTGGAGACACCGGCGAACGCGATCGCGTCCTCCAGCACCTCCTCCATGGCGTCGTCCGGCTCGGCCTTGCCCTTGGACTGCATCAGCTCCAGGAAGGTCTCCTGGATCCTGCGGGCCTCGGCCAGCTCCTTGCCCACCAGCAGCTCGTTGAGCACCGAGGCGCTGGCCTGGCTGATGGAACAGCCCTGCCCCTCGTAGCTCACGTCCTCGATGGTGTCACCGTCAAGCCGCACCCGGAGCGTGATCTCGTCACCGCAAGTGGGATTGACGTGGTGTACCTCTGCGTCGCCGTTCCTCAGCCCCCGGCCATGGGGGTTCTTGTAGTGGTCCAGGATCACGTCCTGGTACATCGAATCCAGCTTCACGCGGCACGCCCCTACCCGAAGAAGTTCCGTACGTGCTCCAGGCCCTCGACCAAGGCGTCGACCTCGGCCGGCGTGGAGTACAGATAGAACGACGCTCGGGTGGTCGCCGGAATTCCGTAGCGCAGGCATACGGGGCGGGCGCAGTGGTGACCGACCCGGACCGCGATCCCCTGCTCGTCCAGCACCTGACCCACATCGTGGGGGTGGATGTCACCGAGCGTGAAGGAGATCGTGGCACCGCGCTCCTCGGCCGTGGTGGGGCCGATGATGCGCAGGTCCGGCACCTCCAGGAGCCTGCCGACCGCGTAGTGCGTCAGGGCGTGCTCATGGCGGGTGATGTTGTCCATGCCGATCGAGGTGAGGTAGTCCACGGCCGCGCCGAGGCCGACGGCCTGGGCGATCGGGGGGGTACCGGCCTCGAACTTGTGCGGCGCCGGGGCGTAGGTGGACGAGTTCATCGAGACGGTCTCGATCATCTCGCCGCCGCCGAGGAACGGAGGCAGGTCCTCCAGCAGCTCCTGGCGGCCCCACAGCACCCCGATACCGGTCGGGCCGCACATCTTGTGGCCGGTGAAGGCCACGAAGTCGGCCTGGAGCGCCTGCACGTCCAGCAGCATGTGCGGGGCGGCCTGGGAGGCGTCGATCACCACGAGGGCGCCGACGTCCTGGGCGCGGCGGACGATCGCCTCGACCGGGTTGACCGTGCCGAGGATGTTGGAGACCAGCACGAACGAGACGACCTTGGTCTTCTCGGTGATGATCTGCTCTATCTCCGACAGGTCGAGGCGGCCGTCCTCGGTGAGGCCGAACCACTTCAGCTTCGCGCCGGTGCGCTGCGAGAGCAGCTGCCACGGAACGATGTTGGAGTGGTGCTCCATCTCGGTGATGACGATCTCGGTGTCCTGGTCCACCCGGTAGGGCTCATCGGCCCAGCCGAGCATGTTGGCCACCAGGTTCAGCGACTCCGACGCGTTCTTGGTGAAGATCACCTCGTCGCGGCTGGGAGCGTTGATGAAGGCGGCGACCTTGTCGCGGGCGCCCTCGTACAGCGCCGTGGCCTCCTCCGCGAGCACATGGACGCCCCGGTGCACATTGGCGTTGGAGCGCTCGTAGTAGTCGTTCAGCACGTCCAGCACCTGGCGCGGCTTCTGCGAGGTCGCCGCGTTGTCCAGGTAGACGAGCCGCTGGCCGTCGTGGACGACCCGGTCCAGGATCGGGAAGTCCTTGCGGATCGCCTCGGTGTCGAGGAGGCCCGGCAACTGTGTCACTCGGACGCGCCTCCCTTCACGTACTCCTCGTAGCCCTCTTCCTCCAGCTTGTCGGCGAGCTCGGGACCGCCGGACTCGGCGATCCGGCCCGCCGCGAAGACGTGGACGTGGTCGGGCTTGATGTACCGCAGGATGCGGGTGTAGTGGGTGATCAGCAGGGTGCCCACCTGGCCGGACTCGCGGACCCGGTTGACGCCCTCGGAGACCACCCGCAGCGCGTCCACGTCGAGGCCGGAGTCGGTCTCGTCGAGGATCGCGATGGCCGGCTTCAGCAGCTCCAGCTGGAGGATCTCGTGGCGCTTCTTCTCACCGCCGGAGAAGCCCTCGTTCACATTCCGCTCGGCGAAGGAGGGGTCGATGTGGAGGCGCTCCATGGCCTCCTTGACCTCCTTCACCCAGGTGCGCAGCTTGGGCGCCTCGCCGCGGATCGCGGTCGCGGAGGTACGCAGGAAGTTGGAGACCGAGACGCCGGGGACCTCGACCGGGTACTGCATGGCGAGGAAGACACCGGCGCGGGCGCGCTCGTCGACGGACATCGCGAGCACGTCCTCGCCGTCCAGCGTCACGGTGCCGCCGGTGACCGTGTACTTCGGGTGACCGGCGAGCGAGTAGGCCAGGGTGGACTTGCCGGAGCCGTTGGGGCCCATGATGGCGTGCGTCTCGCCCTGCTTCACAGTCAGGTCGACACCGCGCAGGATCTCGCGGGGGCCGCCCTCGGCGTCGACGGAAACGTGCAGGTCGTGGATCTCAAGCGTGGCCATGGGTGCCTCAGGACTCCTGGGTGACGGAGACGAGCACATCGTCCCCTTCGATCTTTACGGGGTATACGGGGACCGGGCGCGTCGCGGGGAGGCCGGACGGCTTTCCGGTGCGCAGGTCGAAGCTGGAGCCGTGCAGCCAGCACTCGATCTGGCAGTCCTCCACCTCGCCCTCGGACAGCGAGACGTTCGCGTGCGAGCAGATGTCGTTGACCGCGAACACCTCGCCCTCGGTGCGCACCAGAGCGACCGGCACGCCCTCGAGCTCGACCCGCTTGGGGGTGTCTTCCTCGAGTTCGCCCAGCGCGCAGGCGCGTACGAAGGTCGGGGTCATCCTACGGACGCCTCCAGCTCGGCCTCGATCTTGGCGATGAGCCGCTCCTCCAGCTCGGGGAGCCCGATCTGCTGGACGAGCTCGGCGAAGAAGCCGCGGACCACCAGACGGCGGGCCTCGTCGGCCGGGATGCCGCGCGCCATCAGGTAGAACAGCTGCTCGTCCTCGAAGCGGCCGGTCGCGCTCGCGTGACCGGCGCCGACGATCTCACCGGTCTCGATCTCCAGGTTCGGCACCGAGTCGACGCGGGCGCCGTCGGTGAGGACCAGGTTGCGGTTGAGCTCGTAGGTGTCGGTGCCCTCCGCGGCGGCCCGGATCAGCACGTCGCCGATCCACACCGCGTGCGCCTCCGCGCCCTGGAGCGCGCCCTTGTAGGCCACGTTGCTGCGGCAGTGCGGGGTGTCGTGGTCGATGAAGAGCCGGTGCTCCTGGTGCTGGCCGTTGTCGGTGAAGTACAGGCCGTAGAGCTCGGCCTCACCGCCCGGGGCGCCGTAGACGACCCGCGGGTGGAGCCGCACCAGATCGCCGCCGAAGGTGACGACCACGGACTTGAAGGTGGCGTCCCGGCCGACCAGCGCGGTGTGCTGACCGGCGTGGACCGCGGTGTCGTCCCAGTCCTGGACCGAGACCACGGTGAGCTTGGCGCCGTCGCCGATCAGGTACTCCACATTGGCGGCGACCGTGGCGTCACCGGTGTGGTCGATGACCACGACCGCCTCGGCGAAGGCGCCGACCTCGATCACCTGGTGGCCGAAGGCGGTGCCGCCCTCGCCGTGCACGGCGATCCGCACCGGCTCGGTGAGCACCGTCTCCTTGGGCACCGAGACGACCGACGCCTTCTCGAAGGAGCTGTACGCCTGGGCCGCCACCCGGTCCACCGGCTTGCCGGCCTTCCCCAGGCGCGCGTCGTCACGGCCCACGGTCTCGACCGTGACGCCCTCGGGGGCGGTCACCTCGACCTTGACGCCGCCGTCGGCGACGGCCGTGCCGTCGTGGAGACCGCGCAGCCGCTCCAGCGGGGTGAACCGCCACTCCTCCTCGCGGCCGAGGGGCACCGGGAAGTCGGCCACGTCGTACGACGCGAGCGCGCTGACCCGGGCATCGGTGGGCTGGCCCACCTGGATGACGCCGTCCGTGGTGGATCCGGCCGGGATGGTTTCAGCCATGGCTGTCGTACTGCTCTCTTTCTGCCTGATGGGCCTGAATGGGGTGCCCGGGCGGAGGACCTCGGCCTCCGCCGGGCGGGAAGGGGGGTGGCGTCAGCCGACCGCGCCCTCCATTTGCAGCTCGATCAGCCGGTTGAGCTCCAGGGCGTACTCCATGGGCAGCTCGCGCGCGATCGGCTCGACGAAGCCGCGCACGATCATCGCCATGGCCTCGTCCTCCGACAGACCGCGGCTCATCAGGTAGAAGAGCTGGTCGTCGCTGACCTTGGAGACGGTCGCCTCATGCCCCATGGACACGTCGTCCTCACGGACGTCCACATAGGGGTAGGTGTCCGAACGGGAGATCGTGTCGACGAGCAGGGCGTCGCACAGCACGTTGGACTTGGAGCCCTCGGCGCCCTCGCCGATCTCGATCAGACCGCGGTAGGAGGTGCGGCCACCGCCGCGCGCCACCGACTTGGAGACGATGTTCGACGAGGTGTGGGGGGCCATGTGGACCATCTTGGCGCCGGCGTCCTGGTGCTGGCCCTCGCCCGCGAAGGCGATGGACAGGGTCTCGCCCTTGGCGTGCTCACCCATCAGGTAGACGGCGGGGTACTTCATGGTCACCTTGGAGCCGATGTTGCCGTCGACCCACTCCATGGTCGCGCCCTCGTAGGCCACGGCGCGCTTGGTGACCAGGTTGTAGACGTTGTTCGACCAGTTCTGGATGGTCGTGTAGCGGCAGCGGGCGCCCTTCTTGACGATGATCTCGACGACCGCGGAGTGCAGCGAGTCCGACTTGTAGATCGGCGCGGTGCAGCCCTCGACGTAGTGGACGTAGGCGTCCTCGTCGACGATGATCAGCGTCCGCTCGAACTGGCCCATGTTCTCGGTGTTGATGCGGAAGTACGCCTGGAGCGGGATCTCCACGTGCACGCCCTTCGGCACGTAGATGAACGAGCCGCCGGACCAGACCGCCGTGTTCAGCGAGGCGAACTTGTTGTCGCCCGCCGGGATCACGGTGCCGAAGTACTCCTTGAAGAGCTCCGGGTGCTCCTTGAGCGCGGTGTCGGTGTCCAGGAAGATGACGCCCTGCTCCTCCAGGTCCTCACGGATCTGGTGGTAGACGACCTCGGACTCGTACTGGGCCGCGACACCCGCGACGAGGCGCTGCTTCTCGGCCTCCGGGATGCCCAGCTTGTCGTACGTGTTCTTGATGTCCTCGGGCAGGTCCTCCCAGGAGGCGGCCTGCTGCTCGGTGGAGCGGACGAAGTACTTGATGTTGTCGAAGTCGATACCCGACAGGTCCGAGCCCCAGCTGGGCATGGGCTTCTTGTCGAAGAGCCGCAGGCCCTTCAGACGGAGCTTGAGCATCCACTCCGGCTCGGACTTCTTCGCCGAGATGTCGCGTACGACCTCCTCGGAGAGGCCGCGCTTGGCCGAGGCGCCGGCCACGTCGGAGTCGGCCCAGCCGTACTCGTAGTTGCCCAGACCCTCGAGCTCGGGGTGAGCGGTCTCCGTGGGGAGAGTCATTCGGGGTTCCTCCCGGCCGTGCTGGCAGATGCGGTGGTGGTCTTGGTGGTGCTGGTTTCGGTCTTCTCGACCTTGCCGGTCTTCGGAACGAACGTCGTGCACACCCCGTCGCCATGGGCGATGGTGGCCAGACGCTGCACATGGGTTCCGAGCAGCTGGGAGAAGACCTCGGTCTCCGCCTCACACAGCTGCGGATATCGCTCGGCTGCGTGGGCGACCGGGCAGTGGTGCTGGCAGAGCTGTTCGCCGACCGGCGCGCTGCGCGCCGTAGCAGCGTACCCGTCCGCGGAGAGTGCACCGGCGAGCGCTTCGGTGCGGCTGCCGGGGGCGGCGGCCTCGACGGCGCCGCGGTACTCCTCCGCCTGGGCGGCGAGCCTGGCGCGGGCGAACGCCGCGACCGCGGCACGCCCCGCCTCACCGCCTCCGGCGCTCTGCTCGATCCAGCGGAGAGCGTCGACGGCGAGCTTGTCGTAGGCCTGGTCGAAGGCGTCGCGACCGCAGTCGGTGAGCGCGAAGACCTTGGCCGGGCGGCCGCGCCCCCGCGCCCCGTACACCCTCTTCTCTCGGGGCTCGACGACGCCGTCGGCGACGAGGGTGTCCAGGTGGCGGCGGACGGCCGCCTGGGTCAGCTCCAGCCGCAGGGCGAGCTCCGCCGCGGTGGAGGGACCGTGGTCGAGGATGGAGCGCGCCACCCGGTTGCGGGTGCCGTGCTGCTCTTCCGGCGCGGACGCGGGCACGCCAGACCGCGCGGCCGCTTCGGCCGCGCGCTCGTTCGGAGCCTCGCTCGCGTATTTCACAACGCCATTGTTGCGTAATTCTCCGGCGATCCACAAGCGAGGAGTTCGCCGGTTCCGGTGGGGTACGTCACTTAGGTCTGCCTAAGTCCGAGACCCGGGCTCACCTGCGGCGACGCCTTCGGGCCCGGATGGCGGGCACCGCGGCTTCCGGCCCTGCCGCCCACGGAGGGCCCCGGGATTCGTAGACTGCCGGGCATGCGAGAAGAGCCCGCGGTCGACATCGTCGGCCTGGTCAAGCGGTACGGCCCGAAGACCGCGGTCGACGGGCTCGACCTGTCCGTCGGCCGGGGCTCCGTGACCGCCGTTCTGGGCCCCAACGGAGCCGGTAAGACCACCACCGTCGAGACCTGCGAGGGGTACCGCCGCCCCGACGCCGGGACGGTCCGGATACTCGGGCTCGACCCGGTCGCGGACGCCCCGGCGCTGCGCCCCCGGGTCGGGGTGATGCTCCAGTCCGGAGGCGTTTACTCCGGCGCGCGCGCAGAAGAGATGCTGCGCCACACCGCCTCCCTCCACGCGCATCCGGTGGAGGTGGGTCTGCTGATCGAGCGGCTCGGCCTCGGCTCCTGCGGCCGGACCACCTACCGGCGGCTCTCCGGCGGTCAGCAGCAGCGGCTCGCGCTCGCCATGGCCGTCGTCGGCCGCCCCGAGCTGGTCTTCCTCGACGAGCCGACCGCCGGACTCGACCCACAGGCCCGCCGCGCCACCTGGGACCTCGTCCGCGATCTGCGGGACGACGGGGTCACCGTGATGCTGACGACCCACTACATGGACGAGGCCGAGCAGCTCGCCGACGATGTGGCGATCATCGACGGCGGCAAGGTGATCGCCCGGGGCACCCCGGAGGAGCTGTGCCGGGGCGGCGCCGAGAACACCCTGCGCTTCATCGGCCGCCCCGCGCTCGACCTGGCCTCGCTGCTCAAGGCGCTGCCCGCCGACTCCACGGCCGCCGAGCTGACACCCGGCTCGTACCGCGTCACCGGCAAGGTCAACCCCCAGATGCTGGCCACCGTCACCTCCTGGTGCGCGCAGAACGGGGTGATGCCGGACCGGATCTCGGTCGAGCGGCACACCCTCGAGGACGTCTTCCTGGAGCTCACCGGTAAGGAGCTGCGAGCGTGACCGCCACGGGCACTTTTCTCCCCAAGCCGGGGGCGGCCCCGCTGCCGCGGATGATCCGCGCGCAGGCCGCGCTGGAGACCCGGATGCTGCTGCGCAACGGTGAGCAGCTGCTGCTGACCGTCGTCATCCCGTCCCTGGTGCTGGTGCTCTTCAGCACCGTCGACATCGTCGACACCGGTTCGGACGGCAGCACCGTGGACTTCCTGGCGCCCGGCGTCCTGGCGCTCGCCGTGCTGTCCACGGCGTTCACCGGACAGGCCATCGCCACCGGCTTCGAGCGGCGCTACGGCGTGCTCAAGCGGCTCGCGGTCTCACCGCTGCCGCGGTGGGGGCTGATGGCCGCCAAGACCTGTGCGGTGCTGGTCACCGAGGTGATGCAGATCGTGCTGCTGACCGCGATCGCGCTGGCGCTCGGCTGGTCGCCGCACGGCGACCCGCTCTCCGTGGCGCTGCTGCTGATCCTCGGCACCGCGGCGTTCTCCGGCCTCGGGCTGCTGATGGCGGGCACCCTGAAGGCCGAGGCGACCCTGGCCGCCGCCAATCTGGTCTTCCTGCTGCTGCTCGTGGCCGGTGGCGTCATCGTGTCGCTGGACAAGTTCCCGGGCGGCGTGCGGAGCGCACTGGAGCTGCTGCCGATCTCGGCGCTCTCGGGCGGGCTGCGGGACGTCCTCCAGGACGGGGCCGGGATGCCGTGGCGGGATCTGGGGATCCTGGCGGTCTGGGCGGTGCTGGGGCTGGGTGCGGCGACCCGCTTCTTCCGCTGGGAGTAACCCCAGACACCGTCACGAACTGCGGCTTTACCGGAATACAACCCCCTCGTGAAAAGCTGCACAAGCGGCGTCCTACGATGGGCGGGTGCCGAATTCGCTGAATCCCTTCGAGCTGATCGCCCGGCGCTGGCAGCCCTCCGCGCGCTTCGTGGAGCGGGCCGCGCTGGCCACCGTGGTGATGGCCGTGGTCATCGTGGTGACCGGGGGCGCGGTCCGGCTCACCCAGTCCGGGCTGGGCTGTGACACCTGGCCGAAGTGCACCCCGTCCAGCCTGACGCCCACCGCCGACATGGGCATCAACGGCGTCATCGAGTTCACCAACCGCATGCTGACGTACGTCCTGTGCGTCTTCGTCGGTGTGCTGATCATCGCCGCGCGGGCCCGTACCCCGGTGCGCCGCTCCCTCACCCGGCTGGGCTGGGCCCAGTTCTGGATCGTGATGGGCAACGCCGTCGTCGGCGGCATCGTGGTCCTCACCGGACTCAACCCGTACATCGTCAGCTCGCACTTCCTGCTGTCCTCCGCGCTCCTCACGGTCGCGATGGTGGTCTGGCAGCGGGCTCGCGAGGGTGACGGCGCGCCGCGCGACCTGATCGCCCGCCCGGCGCGCCAGCTGACCTGGCTGCTGGTCGGCGCGACCCTCGCGCTGATCCTGATCGGCACGGTGGTCACCGGCGCCGGCCCGCACGCCGGTGACGCCCGTGAGGTGCACCGCATCCCGCTGAACTGGCAGGAGATCACCCAGCTGCACGTGGACTTCGTCTACATCGTGCTGGGCCTCACCGTCGCCCTGTGGTTCACCCTGCGGGCCGTGCGCGCCCCCGCCGCCCAGCGCCGTACGGTCGTGGAGCTCCTGGTCGTGCTGCTCGCGCAGGGTGTGATCGGGTACGTGCAGTACTTCACCCATCTGCCCGAGGTCGTCGTCGGCATCCACATGTTCGGCTCCTGCCTGGTGTGGATCGCGGTGCTGCGGGTGCTGCTCGCCCAGCGCGAGCGCGCCGCGCTCCCGGCTGCCGCGCCCGCCCCCACCGGCGACCACGAGGGCGACCACGAGACCGTTCAGCCCGAGCCGGCCGCGTCCAGCCGGTAGACCCGGCGCGCGGTCCCGGCCGCGACCAGCCCGGCGATCCGCTGGGCCTCGGCCCGGGTGCAGATCCCCTCGCCGACCCACTCCTCCGCCAGCCGGGCCATGGCCTGGCCGAACAGCCGGGACGCGGTCACATACAGCTCGGGCAGCGCCCGCGCGCCCGTGGAGAACAGCAGCTTGCCGAACGGCGCCTCGGCCAGGGTCTCCCCGGGCCGCGGACCGGCGTCCGCGTAGACATGCGGGAAGGCCGCGGCGAGCTGGGCCGCCCGGCGGTGGTGCGGCCGGTCCGGCAGCAGCACCAGATCGGTGCCGAAGCCCGCCGTGGCGCGCAGGAAGCCGATGAGCGACTGCGGATCCGCACAGTGCAGCTGCACCGGGAGGCCGGTCGCCACGGCGCTCCACAGCAGGTGCTGGGCGAGCGCGGGGTCGGGGGCGCGGTCCCGGGCCGGGCGTACGGTCAGCGCGAGCCAGCGGGCGGCGGCGCGCCGCACCTCGCGCGGATCGGGCGGGAGCTCGTCGCAGAAGGCGATGCCCATGGCGAAGGCGGTCGCGTGCTGGGCCGCCGCGTACAGCGCCTCGGCGGTGTTGCCGATGAACGCGTCGACCGTGCCGGAGGTGTCGGCGACCTGCTCGGCCAGCGGCTCCAGCCGGACCACCTCGAGGACCGTGCCGTCGGCGGCCGCGGCCAGTTCGTCCGGCGTGCTGAGGTCATCCCGGGCGCCGGACTCCAGCAGGAAGGTGCCGATGCCGGCGCCGCGCAGCAGCAGCCGCGCGGCACGGTAGGCGCCCAGCTCACGGCGGCGGGCGAGATAGCTGACGGGCGCGCAGTGGGGCTCCATGCCCAGGAGCGGGGGGCACCAGCGGCGCACCGCGAGACCGGTCCAGCTGTCGAAGAAGGTGGTGCCGGCGGGGGCGGCGCCGGACCCGGCGGCGGCCGCCAGATGGGTCTCGAACGAGCCGACTCCCAGCTCACCGTCGACCGTGCCGTGACTGTGCTGGTCGACCAGCGGCGGCAGGGTGATCGGCCCCGCCGCCGGACCCGGCCCGTCGCGGGGGACCGGGCCGGTCGGCGGGCCCACGGTGTCCGGGGAGTCCGTCGCCTCGTGCATCGCCGCCCGCCTCCTCGCCCTCCGGCATCGATGGGCTTAACGGACGGAAGGGGCGCGAGGTGTCGCCGGACCCGTTCTCAGGCGTTCTACGAGGCGGCTGCCGGAGGGTTGCCGGGTCCGCCGAGCTGGATGCCCGCCATGCGCGTCCACTCGTAGGGACCGGTGCGCACCTTCGCGGCGAGCTCGCCGTCGAAGTCGTCCCTGAGGGTCAGCCCGGCGAGCTCGGCGGCGCGCCGCGCGCCGTCCTGGGAGGGGGCCACGAGCACGCCCCATTCGCCGTCGTCGCCGACGAGGGCGATCCGGACGGCGCCGCGGCCGATGTGGGCGAGCTGCCCTTCGGCGCCGCCGTGGCTCCCGGCGAAGGCCGTGATCTGGCGGGCGAGCCGCTCGGCCCGCTTCTCATCCTTGGAGGGCTTGGCGGGCTTGGACCGCTCCGCCGGTGCTTCCGGCGCGGAGGGCTGGGCGGCCGACTCGCCGCTCTCGGGTGTCTCCGGCTGGGTGGTGTCTGCCATACAGCCGATGCTACCCGCCGGTAATCACCGCAGGAAAGGGTCCACGGCCACGGCGACGAACAGCAGCGACACATAGGTGATCGACCAGTGGAACAGCCGCATCTCCTTGAGCTTCGCGCCCGTGATCCCGGCCCTGGCGCGCGCCTGGAGACCGTGCGCCTCCTTGAGCCAGAACCCGCCCAGCGCGGCCGCGACCACGGGATAGAACCAGCCGGTGTAGCCCAGCGGCCACAGCAGCAGCGAGACGCCGACCATGGCCCAGCTGTAGAGGACGATCTGGCGCGCGACCGCCTGGTTGCCCGCGATCACCGGCAGCATCGGCACGCTGGCCCGCTCGTAGTCGTCCTTGACCTTCATCGACAGCGGCCAGTAGTGCGGCGGCGTCCAGAAGAAGATGACGAGGAAGAGGATGACGGCGGCCCAGGAGACCTCGTTGGTCACCGAGGACCAGCCGATGAGCACGGGCATGCAGCCGGCGATGCCGCCCCAGACGATGTTCTGCGAGGTGCGGCGCTTGAGCCACATCGTGTAGACGACGACGTAGAAGGCCAGCGCACCGAGCGACAGCATCGCGGACAGCGGATTGACCAGCGCCCAGAACCAGGCCGTCGATCCCACCGCGAGCGCGAAGGCGAAGACGAGGCACTCCCGCGGCGAGACCATGCCGGTCACGAGCGGGCGCTGCGCGGTGCGCTCCATCAGCGCGTCGATGTCCCGGTCGTAATACATGTTGAACGCGGCGGCGCCGCCGGCCGACAGATAACCGCCGACGCAGGTGGCGACCACCAGCCACAGATCCGGGACGCCCTGGGCGGCCAGGAACATGACCGGCACCGTCGTCATCAGCAGCAGTTCGATGACGCGCGGCTTCGTCAGCGCCACGAACGCCAGGACACGGGCCCCGAACGGCCGGTGACCGGAGCTCGTTTCGCTCGTCTCGAGCACCCCCGCAGGACGGGATTCGACGGCCGTCACGCACACCCCTGGTGGAAGCAAGAACAAGCAAGCACCGGACATGAAGAGCCGGTAAAGACTTGCGCGTACCACGCCACTCTAGACGTAGCGGATGCGCCGCCCGCCGCCGGGGTCCCTCGTGTTGTAGGGGCGCGGCAAGGCGCCCGTAAGGCCGCCACGCCCGGGGGGACGGAGGGCCCGGCGGGCCCCGGAACGGCGCCTTCCGTAGGGCTCGGGACGCCCTCCGGACGGGCCCCGGAGGGAATGCGGCAACCTCGGAATTCGTTCCTTATCCCGTTGAGTGGAACTCGAAAAGATGACCGTTGTTCCAGGGGTAGGCTCGACATCGCCGGTGTACATACGGTCACCGGATTTCGACATTGTGGAGAGGAGCCCTGACTCAGGGTGAGCACCAAGCCGACTACCACAGACCTCGAGTGGACCGATCTGGACCAGCGAGCCGTCGACACGGCCCGGGTCCTGGCCATGGATTCCGTACAGAAGGTCGGTAACGGCCACCCTGGCACGGCCATGAGTCTCGCGCCCGCCGCGTACCTGCTCTTCCAGAAGCTGATGCGGCACGACCCCTCCGACGCGGGCTGGGTGGGCCGGGACCGCTTCGTCCTCTCCCCCGGGCACACCAGCCTGACCCTCTACGTCCAGCTGTACCTGGCGGGCTTCGGTCTTGAGCTCGACGATCTGCGGTCGTTCCGCACCTGGGGCAGCAAGACCCCGGGCCACCCCGAGTTCGGCCACACCACCGGTGTCGAGACCACCACCGGCCCGCTGGGCCAGGGCATCGCCAACGCGGTGGGCATGGCGATGGCCGCCCGCTACGAGCGCGGCCTGTTCGACCCGGAGGCGCCCGAGGGCGCCTCTCCGTTCGACCACACCATCTGGGCGATCGTCTCCGACGGCGACCTGGAGGAGGGCATCTCCGCCGAGGCGTCCTCGCTGGCCGGCCACCAGAAGCTGGGCAACATCGTCGCCCTGTACGACGACAACCACATCTCGATCGAGGGCGACACCGCGACCGCGCTCTCCGAGGACGTGCTGAAGCGCTACGAGGCGTACGGCTGGCACGTCCAGCGCATCGAGCAGGCCGAGAGCGGCGACTTCGACATCCACGCGCTGCACGCGGCGCTCAAGGCGGCGCAGGCCGAGACCGAGCGCCCCTCGATCATCGCGGCCCGTACGATCATCGCCTGGCCCGCCCCGAACGCGCAGAACACCGAGGCGTCCCACGGCTCGGCGCTGGGCGCCGACGAGGTCGCCGCCACCAAGCGCGTCCTCGGCTTCGACCCCGAGCAGCACTTCGCGGTCGACACCGACGTCATCAACCACACCCGCGCCCTGGTCGAGCGCGGCCGCGAGGCCCACGCCGCCTGGGACAAGAAGCTCCAGGAGTGGCGGAACGCCAACTCCGAGCGGGCCGCCCTGTTCGACCGGATCACCGCGGGCGAGCTGCCCGAGGGCTGGGAGAGCGCGCTGCCGGTCTTCGAGCCGGGCAAGGACGTCGCCACCCGTAAGGCGTCCGGCCAGGTCCTCAAGGCACTCGGCGGGGTGCTCCCCGAGCTGTGGGGCGGCTCCGCCGACCTCGCGGGCTCCAACAACACCACGATCGACGCGTCCTCGTCCTTCCTCCCGAAGGGCAACCCGCTGCCGGAGGCCGACCCGTACGGCCGCACGATCCACTTCGGCATCCGCGAGCACGCCATGGGCTCGACCATGAACGGCATCGCGCTGCACGGCAACACTCGTGTCTACGGCGGCACCTTCCTGGTCTTCTCCGACTACATGCGCCCGGCCGTCCGGCTCGCCGCGCTGATGAAGCTGCCGGTCACCTACGTGTGGACGCACGACTCCATCGGTCTCGGCGAGGACGGCCCGACCCACCAGCCGGTGGAGCACCTGTCCGCGCTGCGCGCCATCCCGGGCCTGAACGTGGTCCGCCCGGCCGACGCCAACGAGACGGCCATCGCCTGGCGGGAGATCACCCGCCGCCACACCGCGAACCCGGCTCCGCACGGCCTGGCCCTGACCCGGCAGAACGTGCCGACCTACGAGGCCGACGAGAACGCCGCCAAGGGTGGCTACGTCCTCTTCGAGGCCGAGGGCGGCGAGCCGCGGGTCATCCTCATCGGCACCGGTTCCGAAGTGCAGCTCGCCGTGGAGGCGCGCGAGCAGCTCCAGGCCGCCGGAATTCCCACCCGCGTGGTGTCGATGCCCTCGGTCGAGTGGTTCGAGGAGCAGGACAAGGGGTACCGGGAGACAGTGCTGCCGCCGTCCGTCAAGGCTCGGGTGGCCGTCGAGGCGGGTATCGGCCTGACCTGGTACCGCTTCGTCGGCGAGGCCGGCCGCATCGTCTCGCTGGAGCATTTCGGCGCCTCGGCCGACTACAAGGTGCTCTTCCGGGAGTTCGGCCTCACCGCCGAGGCCGTGGTCACCGCCGCCCGCGAGTCCCTCGACGCCGCCGGGCGCTGACCCCCACAGACGACGTAAGTGCGACGAGTAGGAGAACACACCCCATGACAGACGCACTCAAGCGGCTGGCCGACGAAGGCGTCGCGATCTGGCTCGATGACCTCTCCCGCAAGAGGATCACCTCCGGCAATCTGGCCGAGCTGATCGACCAGCAGCATGTCGTAGGCGTCACCACCAACCCGTCGATCTTCCAGAAGGCGATCTCCGGCGGTGACGGCTACGAGCAGCAGGTGGCCGACCTCGCGGTCCGCCGGGTCACGGTCGAGGAAGCCGTCCGCATGATCACCACGGCGGACGTCCGCGACGCGGCCGACATCCTCCGGCCGGTGTACGACGCGACGGGCGGCCAGGACGGCCGGGTCTCCATCGAGGTGGACCCGCGCCTGGCCCACAACACGGCGGCCACCATCGCCGAGGCCAAGCAGCTGGCCTGGCTGGTGGACCGGCCCAACACCTTCATCAAGATCCCGGCGACCGAGGCGGGGCTGCCCGCGATCACCGAGGTGATCGGCCTGGGCATCAGCGTCAATGTCACGCTGATCTTCTCCCTGGAGCGGTACCGCGCGGTCATGGACGCCTTCCTGGCCGGTCTGGAGAAGGCCAAGGCCGCGGGCCTCGACCTACAGAAGATCCACTCGGTGGCGTCCTTCTTCGTCTCCCGCGTGGACACCGAGATCGACAAGCGCATCGACAAGATCGGCACCGATGAGGCCAAGGCGCTGCGCGGCAAGGCCGCCGTCGCCAACGCCCGCCTCGCGTACCAGGCGTACGAGGAGGTCTTCAGCTCCGACCGCTGGGCCGTCCTGGACCGGGCGAACGCCAACAAGCAGCGTCCGCTGTGGGCATCCACCGGTGTCAAGGACCCGGCGTACAAGGACACCATGTACGTCGTGGACCTGGTCGCCCCCGGCACCGTCAACACCATGCCGGAGGCCACCCTGGAGGCGGTCGCCGACCACGGTGAGATCCGCGGCGACGCCGTGCGCGGCACGTACGAGCAGGCCAAGGCCGACCTCGACGCGCTGGCCGGCATCGGGATCTCCTACGACGACGTCGTCCAGGTGCTGGAGGACGAGGGCGTCGAGAAGTTCGAGTCCTCGTGGAACGACCTGCTGAAGTCCACCGAGGCGGAGCTCAAGCGCCTCGCACCCTCGGAGGCGTGAAAACGTGAGCAGCAGCAATCCGCTGCGTGACCCACGAGACCGGCGGCTCCCGCGCATCGCGGGGCCGTCCGGCCTCGTGATCTTCGGCGTCACGGGCGACCTGTCCCGTAAGAAGCTGATGCCGGCCATCTATGACCTGGCCAACCGCGGGCTGCTGCCCCCGGGCTTCTCACTCGTCGGCTTCGCCCGCCGCGACTGGGAGAACGAGGACTTCGCCCAGGTCGTCCACGACGCGGTCAAGGAACACGCGCGGACCCCGTTCCGCGAGGAGGTCTGGCAGCAGCTGGCCGAGGGGTTCCGCTTCGTCCCCGGCGTGTTCGACGACGACGAGGCGTTCGTCCAGCTGCGGGCGACCATAGAGGAGCTCGACAAGGCGCGCGGCACCGGCGGCAACTTCGCCTTCTATCTGTCGGTCCCGCCGAAGTTCTTCCCCACCGTCGTGCAGCAGCTCAAGAAGCACGGGCTGTCGCACGGCCAGGGCGACTCCTGGCGGCGCGCGGTCATCGAGAAGCCCTTCGGCCACGACCTGAAGAGCGCCCAGGATCTCAACCAGGTCGTCCACGAGGTCTTCCGGCCCAGTGATGTCTTCCGGATCGACCACTACCTGGGCAAGGAGACGGTCCAGAACATCCTGGCACTGCGCTTCGCCAACACCATGTTCGAGCCGATCTGGAACCGGTCGTACGTCGACCATGTGCAGATCACCATGGCCGAGGACATCGGCATCGGCGGACGCGCGGGCTACTACGACGGCATCGGCGCGGCCCGCGACGTCATCCAGAACCACCTGCTCCAGCTGCTCGCGCTGACCGCCATGGAGGAGCCCGCCTCCTTCGACGCCTCCTCCCTGGTCACCGAGAAGCTGAAGGCGCTCAGGGCGGTCAAGCTGCCCAAGGACCTGGGCAAGCACACGGTGCGCGCCCAGTACGCCCCCGGCTGGCAGGGCGGCGAGGAGGTGCGCGGCTACCTCGAGGAGGAGGGCATCGACCCCCACTCGAAGACCGACACCTACGCCGCGATCAAGCTGGAGATCGACAACCGCCGCTGGGCGGGTGTCCCCTTCTACCTGCGCACCGGCAAGCGGCTGGGACGGCGGGTCACCGAGATCGCGGTGGTCTTCCAGCGCGCCCCGCACTCCCCCTTCGACGCCACCGACACCCAGGAGCTCGGGCAGAACGCCCTGGTCATCCGGGTGCAGCCGGACGAGGGCGTCACCATCCGGTTCGGCTCCAAGGTGCCCGGCACCTCCATGGAGATCCGGGACGTGACGATGGACTTCCAGTACGGCGAGTCCTTCACCGAGTCCAGCCCCGAGGCGTACGAGCGGCTGCTGCTCGACGTCCTGCTCGGCGAGGCGAACCTCTTCCCCCGCCATGAGGAGGTCGAGCAGTCCTGGCGGATCCTCGACCCGATCGAGGAGTACTGGGACAAGCACGGCAGGCCCGAGCAGTACACCTCCGGGACCTGGGGGCCGAAAGCCGCGGACGAGATGCTCGCACGAGACGGACGGAGCTGGCGGCGGCCATGAACATCGATCTCACGGACACCACGTCCAGCCGGATCAACTCCGCTCTGGTCCAGGCGCGCCGGGCCACCGGTACCCCGGCCGTGGGCATGGTGCTCACCCTCGTCATCGTCACCGACGAGGGCAACCACTACGACGCGCTGCGGGCGGCGAGCGAGGCGTCCAAGGAGCACCCCTCGCGCACCCTGGTCGTCATCAAGCGGCCGGGCCGGTCGCCGCGCGACCGCAAGATGGCCCGGATGGACGCCGAGGTGCGGGTCGGCGGTGAGACCGGCACCGGTGAGACGGTGCTGCTGCGGCTGCACGGCGAACTCGCCAACCACGCCTACTCGGTGGTCCTGCCGCTGCTGCTGCCGGACGCCCCGGTGGTGGTGTGGTGGCCGGAGGACGCCCCGGAGCACCCCGCCGAGGACCTGCTCGGGCAGCTGGCCCAGCGCCGGATCACCGACGCCCAGGCCACCGAGGACCCGGTCGCGGCCCTCGGGCTGCGGGCCGCCACCTACACCCCGGGCGACACCGATCTGGCGTGGACCCGGATCACCCCGTGGCGCAGCGTCCTGGCCGCGGCCCTGGACCAGCGGCACTCCCCGATCACCTCCGCGGTCGTCGAGGGCGAGGCGTACAACCCGAGCAGCGAACTGCTCGCACTGTGGCTCGCCCAGCGGCTGGGGGTTCCGGTGGACCGGCAGGTCTCGGAGGGCCCCGGGCTGACCGCGGTGCGGCTGGAGACGGCCGACGGCGTGATCTGCCTGGACCGGGCCAACGGCTCGCTGGCCGAGCTGGCCATGCCGGGCCAGCCCGACCGGCATGTGGCGCTCCAGCGGCGTGAGATGTCGGAGCTGATCGCCGAGGAGCTGCGCCGGCTGGACCCCGACGAGAGCTACGAGTCGTCGGTGAAGTTCGGCGTGAGCAAGCTGGGCAAGGGCGGCGTGGGGACGCTGGAGCGGGACGCCAAGGCCGCCCCGGCGACCAAGGTGGTGCCGTCCGGGGCGGACCTGCCGCCGCTGCCGACCCGGGATCCGGAGTCGCCGTCGGAGCACGCTCCGGGCTCGCCGAAGAACCCGCCGCAGGCACCGGCGCAGCCGCCGGTGCCCAAGCCCCACCCCCCGAAGTCCCAGGAGCACAAGTCCCAGGAGCAGAAGGCGGACGGGAAGGCGGACACATGACCGCACCACAGGTGGTCGTCCACCGCGACAAGGAGCTGATGGCCCAGGCCGCGGCGGCACGGCTGATCACGAAGATCGTGGACGCCCAGGCCGCCCGTGGCTCGGCCTCGGTCGTCCTGACCGGCGGGCGCAACGGCAACGGCCTGCTGGCCGCGCTCGGCGCCTCCCCGGCGCGCGACGCGGTCGACTGGTCGCGGCTGGACCTGTGGTGGGGCGATGAGCGATTCCTGCCCGAGGGCCACGCGGACCGCAATGTCACACAGGCCCGCGAGGCGCTGCTGGACGCGGTGGAGCTGGACCCGGCGCGGGTGCACGCGATGCCCGCGTCGGACGGCCCCCAGGGCGGCGATGTGGACGCGGCGGCCGAGGCGTACGCGGCCGAGCTGGCCCGGGCCGCGCGGCCGGAGAACCACGGCGCGGTGCCGTCGTTCGACGTGCTGCTGCTGGGCGTCGGCCCGGACACCCATGTGGCGTCGCTCTTCCCCGAGCTGCCCGCCGTCCGGGAGACCGAGCGGATGGTGGTCGGGGTGCGCGGCGCGCCCAAGCCGCCGCCGGTACGGATCTCGCTGACCCTGCCCGCGATCCGCGCGGCACGGGAGGTGTGGCTGCTGGCGGCCGGTGAGGACAAGGCGAAGGCGGTCACGATAGCGCTGTCGGGCGCCGGGGAGCTTCAGGCTCCGGCGGCGGGCGCGCGCGGCCGCCGCCGGACGCTGTGGCTGCTGGACCGGGCCGCGGCGGCGGGGCTGCCGCGCGAGCTGTACCCGCCGGCCTCGCCGTGACCCTCGTATCGGACAGAGACGATCCCCCGGGCGCTCGGAGCGCCCGGGGGATCGTTTCGTATGCGCGGTAAGAGCCTCAGCGGCCGCGCAGCGACCGGTAGGTGGCGACCAGGTGCGCGGTGGAGGCGTCCAGGCCGGGCACCTCGGCGCCCTCGGTCAGGGCGGGCTCGACGCGCTTGGCGAGCACCTTGCCCAGCTCCACCCCCCACTGGTCGAAGGAGTCGATGTTCCACACCGCGCCCTGGACGAACACCTTGTGCTCGTAGAGGGCGACCAGCTGGCCCAGCACCGACGGGGTCAGCTCATGGGCGAGGATCGTGGTGGTGGGGCGGTTGCCGTCGAAGGTCTTGTGCGGCACCAGCTCCTCGGGCACCCCCTCGGCGGCGACCTCCTCGGCGGTCTTGCCGAAGGCCAGCGCCTGGCCCTGGGCGAAGAGGTTGGCCATCAGCAGGTCGTGGTGGGACTCCAGCCCGGGCGGCAGGTCCTTCACGGGCCGCGCGAAGCCGATCAGATCGGCCGGGACCAGCTTGGTGCCCTGGTGGAGCAGCTGGTAGTAGGCGTGCTGGCCGTTGGTGCCGGGAGTGCCCCAGACGATGGGGCCGGTCTGCCAGCCGACGCGGTTGCCGTCCCGGTCCACATGCTTGCCGTTGGACTCCATGTCCAGCTGCTGGAGATAGTCGGTGAACCGCGACAGATAGTGGCTGTAGGGCAGGACGGCATGCGACTGGGCGTCGTGGAAATTGTCGTACCAGATGCCCAGCAGGCCCATCAGCAGCGGGACGTTCTCCTCCGGCGGGGCGGTGGCGAAGTGCTCGTCGACCAGATGGAAACCGGCCAGCATCTCGCGGAAGCAGTCCGGGCCGATGGCGACCATCAGGGAGAGGCCGATGGCCGAGTCATAGGAGTAGCGCCCGCCGACCCAGTCCCAGAACCCGAACATGTTGTCCGTGTCGATGCCGAACTCGGCGACCTTCTCGGCGTTGGTCGACACCGCCACGAAGTGCTTGGCGACGGCCTCCTGACCGGCCCGGAGCCCGGTCAGCAGCCAGTCGCGGGCGGAGACGGCGTTGGTGATGGTCTCGATGGTGGTGAACGTCTTGGAAGCGACGATGAACAGCGTCTCCGCCGGGTCCAGGTCGCGCACCGCCTCGTGCAGATCCGCGCCGTCCACATTGGAGACGAACCGGAACGTCATCGAACGGTCGCTGTAGGAGCGCAGCGCCTCGTACGCCATCTTCGGGCCCAGATCGGAGCCGCCGATGCCGATGTTGACGACGTTTTTGATCCGCTTGCCGGTGTGGCCGGTCCAGTCGCCGGACCTGACGCGGTCGGCGAAGACGGCCATCTTGGCGAGCACGGCGTGCACTTCGCCGACGACGTCCTCACCGTCCAGCTTGATCTCCGCGGAGCGCGGTGCGCGCAGCGCGATGTGCAGCACCGCGCGGTCCTCGGTGGTGTTGATCCGCTCGCCGCGGAACATGGCGTCGCGCAGCTCGGCCACCTTGGTGGCCCGCGCCAGCTCGCGCAGCAGCCGCAGGGTCTCGTCGGTCACCAGGTGCTTGGAGTAGTCGACGTGGAGATCGCCGACCTGAAGGGTGAGACGGCTCCCGCGCTCCGGGTCGCCCGCGAACAGGTCGCGCAGATGAGCGTCGCCCAGCTCCTTGCGGTGTGCGGCCAGCGCATGCCATTCCGGCAGCTGGTCCAGCCTGGTGCGGCCTTCCATGTTCATCTCGGACATCAGCCCACTTCTCGTCGGTACCTGGCCCCCGTGGCCACCAACCTAATTGATGACGAACCGCATTCCCGGAACGAGGGCCGCCACCCCGCAGACGAAGAGCGCGGCGGCCCCCAGCGCCGGCGTGTTCAACCCCCACGCCTGGGCCATCACCCCGCCGAGCAGCGCGCCGAGCGGGGTGCCCGCGATCGACAGGGTGCGGAAGGCGGAGCTCACCCGCCCGAGTACCCCGTCCGGGCTGCGCTGCTGCATCATCGTCACCTCGGTGACGTTCCAGACGATTCCCGCGAAGCCGAAGAGGCCCATGGCGGCGACCGCGACCGGGAGGCTCCGTATCGCCCCCAGGGCGGCCAGGGCGCCGATCTGCGCGGTGCCGCACACCACGAGGGCGCGGACGCGCCCCAGCTTCTCGGTGAGCCGGGCGGCCACCAGTCCCCCGGCCACGCTGCCGATCCCGTAGACGGTGATGACGGCCGCGTACCCGGTGTTCCCGGCGTCCAGCCATCCGGTGATGTGCAGCACCAGGGTGGCGATGAGCGCGCCGATGCCGATGTTGCACAGCGTGGTGGAGGCGCACAGCGCCCGCAGAGTGCGGTCCCGCCACAGCACCGCCAGGCCCTCGGCGATATCGCGCCGCAGCGACCCGCCCGGCGGGCGCGGGGCGCGCTCGGGGGGTGCCGCCCCCAGCGAGGCGACCAGCACGGCGGCGGCGAGATAGGTGGCCGCGTCCGCCGCGTACGGCATCGCGGCGCCGAGGCCGAGCAACACCGGCACCAGCGGGGCGCCCACGAACCGGCCCATGACCTCCTGCCCGGTCATCAGCCGGGCGTTGGCCCGGCCCAGCGCCCGCTGCCCCACCACGGACGGCAGCAGCGCCGTGGCCGCGTTGTCGAACAGGGTCTGTAGCGTGGTGAGGGCGAAGGCGAGGGCGAGCAGCAGCCCGATGGTGGCCCGGTCCAGCCACACCGCGACGGCGAACCCCGCCATCAGGACGGCCCGCACGCCGTCCACCGCCCACATCGCCCGCCGCTGGTCCACCCGGTCCGCGATCGCCCCGCCGATCAGCCCGAACAGCAGCCAGGGAAGGAAGCCGCAGGCGGTCACGAGCGAGACCAGCACCGGCGAATCGGTCAGCGAGACGGCCAGCAGCGGCAGCGCCGCGCCCCGCAGCGCGTCCCCGAACCGGGAGACGACCGCGGCCGCCCACAGCCGCCCGAACCCCCCGCGCCACGCGGGCCCCGCCGGTTCCCCGGCGCCCAGCTCACCGGCGTCCACCGCGGCCATGACGATCCCCCTCCGCCCCCTGCGTCGGCCCCCACCCGGCGGGACGGCTCCCCCCGGTGATCCAGCACCCCACGACCGTAGCCCGCGCCACTGACAACGGCCCGGCCGCGCACCCCTCGCAGGAGGTGCCCGGCCGGGCCGTCGTACCGCGTTGTGCGTCTAGATCTCGCCCCGGAGCTTGGCGAGTGCCTCGGCGAGGATCGCCTCGCCGTCGGCGTCGCTGCGCCGCTCCCGTACGTACGCCAGATGCGTCTTGTACGGCTCGGTGCGCGGCGGGTCCGGCGGGTTGTCCCGATCCTTGCCGGCCGGGAAGCCGCAGCGGGGGCAGTCCCACGTGTCAGGGATCTGCGCGTCGCTGGCGAAGCTCGGCACGGTCTCATGCCCGTTCGAGCACCAGAAGGAGATGCGCAGGCGCGGCGCCGATTCGCCTCGCTCGGCTTCTCCCATCGGCCCCGCCCCGACCCGACTTCCACGGATCGCGTTGCCACTTGCCACGGTCGTAACTCCCTGCGTGATGGTGCCGCGAAGCCTCGATTGGCAGCTTCGCCGCCCGGCGCCCCAGTCTACGTAAGGCCCAACGCGCGTCCAGTGAGAGGAGTTACACCCGTCACGGAGGACGCCATGCCATCATAGGCCGCATATGGGCCCCGCTGACGACGGTACGTCAGTTATCGGGCGTCAGCCGGGCCCCGGACGGACCCCGCCGGCGGACCCTCAGTCGAGCTTCATCAGCAGCCCGAGCACGACGATGCAGACGAACCACAGCAGCCCGACCACCACGGTGATGCGGTCCAGGTTGCGCTCGGCGACCGAGGAGCCGCCCACCGAGGACTGCATGCCGCCACCGAACATGTCGGACAGGCCGCCGCCCTTCCCCTTGTGCATGAGCACCAACATCATCAACAGCAGGCTGAAGATGATGAGGGCGATCGAGAACCCCATGATCACAGCTGGACCAACCTTCTCGGGCTTGTACGGACGTCGGGGGCCGGACGGTGCGATTTCCACCGCCTCGACCCCCGACAGGGTACGACGACGCGCGCGCTAGGGCCTACTCACTGGTCGCGGAAACGAACGATCTTGACGAATTCGTCCGCGTCCAGCGACGCACCGCCGACCAGGGCGCCGTCCACATCCGGCTTGGCCATGATCGCGGCGACGTTCCCGGACTTCACCGAGCCGCCGTACTGGATCCTGACCTTGTCCGCGACCTCCTGGCCGTAGAGCTCGGCGAGCCGGCCGCGGATGGCCCCACAGACCTCCTGGGCGTCCTCGGGGGTCGCGACCTCGCCGGTGCCGATCGCCCAGACCGGCTCGTAGGCGATCACGATGGTCTCGGCCTGCTCGGCCGGGACGTCCTTCAGGCCCCCGTCCACCTGGGCGAGGGTGTGGGCGACCTGGTTGCCCGCCTTACGGACGTCGAGGCCCTCGCCGACGCACAGGATCGGGGTGAGGTCGTTGCGGAAGGCCGCCTTGACCTTGGCGTTGCACAGCTCGTCGGTCTCGTCGTGGTACTGGCGCCGCTCCGAGTGCCCGACGACGGCGTAGGCGCACCTGAGCTTGGCCAGCATCGGGCCGGAGACCTCGCCGGTGTAGGCGCCGGAGTCATGCGCCGAGATGTCCTGGGCGCCGTACTTGATCTTCAGCTTGTCGCCGTCGACCAGGGTCTGCACGGACCGCAGGTCGGTGAAGGGCGGCAGCACCGCGACCTCCACGGCCTCGTAGTCCTTGTCGGCGAGCCCGAAGGCGAGCTTCTGGACGTGGGCGATGGCCTCGAGGTGGTTGAGGTTCATCTTCCAGTTGCCCGCCATCAGCGGAATGCGGTCACTCACGGTGTTCAGTCCTCCAGTGCGGCGAGGCCGGGGAGCGTCTTGCCCTCGAGGTATTCGAGGCTCGCTCCACCGCCGGTCGAGATGTGGCCGAAAGCGTTCTCGTCGAAGCCCAGGATGCGCACGGCCGCGGCGGAGTCGCCGCCGCCGACCACGGTGAAGGCCGGGCTGTCCACGAGCGCCTGGGCCACGGCCCGGGTGCCCTCGGCGTAGTCGGGGTGCTCGAAGACGCCCATGGGACCGTTCCAGAAGACGGTGGCCGCGTCGGCCAGCTTCGAGGCGTAGAGCTTGCGGGTCTCCGGGCCGATGTCCAGCCCCATGAGCTCGGCCGGGATCGCGTCCGCCGCGACGAGCCGCGGGTTCGCCGGGGCCTTGGTCTTCAGGTCCGGGAATTCGGCCGCGGCCGAGACATCGACCGGCAGCACGAACTCCACACCTCGCTCCTCGGCCCGGCGCAGGTAGTCCTGGACCGCCGGGACCTGGTCCTCCTGGAGCAGCGAGCCGCCGACCTCGTGGCCCTGGGCCTTGAGGAAGGTGTAGGCCATGCCGCCGCCGATCAGGATGCGGTCGGCCTTCTCCAGGAGGTGGTCGATCACGCCGAGCTTGTCGGAGACCTTGGCGCCGCCGAGGACCACCGCGTACGGCCGCTTGACGTCCTCGGTGAGCTTCTTCAGCACGGTGAGCTCGGCGGCGATCAGGTCGCCCGCGGCGTGCGGCAGCCGCGCCGGGAGGTCGTACACGGAGGCGTGCTTGCGGTGGACCGCGCCGAAGCCGTCGCCCACGTAGAGGTCGGCGAGGGCGGCGAGCCGGTCGGCGAAGGCGCCGCGCTCGGTGTCGTCCTTACTGGTCTCACCGGCGTTGAAGCGCAGGTTCTCCAGCAGCGCGACCTCGCCGTCGCCGAGCCCCGCCACGGTGGCCTGCGCGCTGTCGTCCACGGTGTCGGTCGCGAAGGCGACCTGCTTGCCGAGGAGTTCGCCGAGCCGCCGGGCGACCGGGGCGAGCGAGTACTGGGGGTCCGGGGCGCCCTTGGGGCGGCCCAGATGCGAGGCGACGATCACCTTGGCGCCCCGGTCCAGGAGCTTGGTGATCGTCGGGACGGCGGCGCGGATCCGGCCGTCGTCGGTGATCGTCTCGCCGTCGAGCGGCACGTTCAGATCGGCGCGGACGAAGACCCGCTGCCCGGCGACCTGAAGATCGTCAATCGTCTTCACAGGGATGACTCCTTGATCATGGATCGGGGCCCGTTACGACGGCGTCGTAGCGGGCCCCGTTTCCTAGCTCATCGGGACAGCGGTCAGAGCCGGCCGCCGACGAAGACGGTCAGGTCGACGAGGCGGTTGGAGTAGCCCCACTCGTTGTCGTACCAGCCGACGACCTTGACCTGCTTGCCCTGGACCATGGTCAGGGAGGAGTCGAAGGTGCAGGACGCCGGCCAGTTGACGATGTCCGAGGAGACGATCGGGTCCTCGGTGTACTCGAGGATGCCCTTGAGCTGACCCTCGGCGGCCTTCTGGAAGGCGGTGTTGATCTCGTCCTTGGTGACCTCGCGGTCGAGCTCCAGGACCAGGTCGGTGACCGAGCCGGTCGGGACCGGGACGCGCATCGCGATGCCGTCCAGCTTGCCCTTGAGCTGCGGGAGGACCAGCGCGGTGGCCTTGGCGGCACCGGTGGAGGTCGGGATGATGTTCTCGGCCGCCGCGCGGGCGCGACGCAGGTCCTTGTGCGGGAAGTCCAGGATGCGCTGGTCGTTGGTGTACGCGTGGACCGTCGTCATCATGCCCTTGACGATGCCGAAGCTCTCGTCGAGGACCTTGGCCATCGGCGCCACGCAGTTGGTGGTGCAGGAGGCGTTGGAGATGACGTGATGGTTCGCCGGGTCGTACTTGTCCTGGTTGACGCCCATCACGATGGTGATGTCCTCGTTCTTGGCGGGCGCGGAGATCAGGACCTTCTTGGCGCCGGCGGCGAGGTGCTTGGCGGCGTCCTCGCGCTTGGTGAAGATGCCGGTGGACTCCACCACGATGTCGGCGCCGAGTTCGCCCCACGGAAGGGCGGCCGGGTCGCGCTCGGCCATCGTCTTGAAGGTCTGGTTGCCCACCGTGATGGTGTCCTCGGTGTGGCTGACCTCGTGCTTCAGCCGGCCGAGGATGGAGTCGTACTTGAGCAGGTGGACCAGGGTGGCGTTGTCGGTCAGGTCGTTGACACCGACGATCTCGATGTCCGCGCCCTGCTCAAGGAGCGCGCGGAAGTAGTTGCGACCGATGCGGCCGAAGCCATTGATGCCTACGCGGATCGTCACGAACCGATCTCCTCGTTGGTGTGCCGGTCTGGACGCCGGCGAACGTGTAATGGGATGTCCCCGACCGCCTCCGACCCTACCGCTATCACGGGACGTACGTGACATTGGCATCGGCGGCCCGCGACCACCTGAAAGTGGTACGGACCGCCGATTCAGTCACGATGTGTCACGCGCTGTCAACGACGCAGCGCACGTAGCGCGTCGCCCACCAGCCGCGCCCTCTGGGCCGCGTCGGGGACGTGCTCCAGTCCGAATCCCAGCAGCACGGTGTCCCGTGTGGTGACGCCCGCGACGGTGTGGAAGAGCTCCTGGGAGCGGGACCAGTCCCCGGCGTTCGCCGGACTGCCCTCCGGCGCCCCCGGCACCGTCCACGGGCCAAGCGCGGTCTCGAAGCCCTCGGAGTCCTCGGCGGTGCCGCCGACGGTCAGCTCGGTGCCGTCCACGAAGGCGCCCCGGCCGCCGGTGCCCGGATCGGTGACGTACGAGAGCGCCAGCTCGACCTTCTTGCCCGCGTAGCCGCTCAGATCCAGCGAGACCGGCCGCCACCCCTCGGAGGAGCCCGTCAGGCTGTTCCAGGAGCCCGTGCTGCCCTTCGCGGTACAGCCGTCGTCGCCGGGGGTCAGGTAGTGCTTGAGGAACGGGTGCAGATTGAGCAGGAAACCCGCCTCGCACTCGGTGGGCACCTTGGTGGAAGAGCCGCCGCCCGCGTCGGGGAGGGTGGTCCAGTCGTCCTGGCCCGCGGTGTGCGCCTCGATGATCACATGGTCGTAACCGGGCTCGGTGTCGTAGCTGAGCCGGAAGTCCAGGGCCGGTTCGTCGGCGGCGGACACACCGGTGAGGTCCACCGTGCGGGACAGCCGCATCCAGGAGTTGTCACGGTGACCCGCGGCCGCCATCCAGTCGCCCTCATAAGGCTGGTACGGGGTGCGCGTGTTCGGGTACTCCCCCGCGCCCGCGCTGCGGAACTGGGGGAAGTCCTCGGGCGGCAGCACATCGGAGGTGACGGTGTAGGCGCCCGCGGCGTCCAGGGGGTTGCCTGGGGCATCGCCGAGGTTCGCGCCGGTGCCCGCGAGCGCGCCGGCGCCCTGGAAGGCGGTGGGCGACTTCAGGGTGAGCCGGCTGTCGGCGCCCAGGTAGTACTGGCTAAAGTCGTCGGTGTCGGCCGGTCCCACCTCGGAGCTGCCGCCGGCCCGTTCACCGGTGGTGATCAGCTTGCCGCCCTCGTTGAGGAAGTCGCGCACCGCGAGCAGGGTCGGGCCGCCGGGCCGTTCGGCGCCGGTGTACCAGAGCACCGTCCTGAAGTGGCTCAGCACGCCGAGCGCGGACGGCGCCCCCTGGGCGGCCACGTCCCAGACGGCCGCCTTACGGTCGTTGTCGGCCAGCGCCCGGGTGTACGCGGCGGTGTGCCGGGCCGGAGAGGTGCCGCCCTCCTCCGCGATCACCAGCGTGTCGGCGCGGGGCCGCTTGGCCACGGTGTAGGTGAACGGCTCACTGGCGGTCCGCTTGCCGTTCCCCGTGCGGCCGGTGAACCAGACCTCGACCTTCTGGCCGGGGTCCGCGCCCTTGACGGCGGCGCGGTACTGGTCGAAGCGGATGTTGTCCTCGCCGCCGTAGGTCTCGCCGCCCCGCCACGCCTTCAGCGGGGCGGTGTGGGTACGGCCGCCGTCCACGCGGTAGTTGAGCTCCTTGTCGCGGACGCTCTTGCGGACGGTCACCGAGACGTCCTGGTCGGCTCCGCGCGCGTACGACGTGGTGAACGTGTCCGGGGTGAAGTCCCGCGCGGTCATACCGACCGACGACGAGGGCCGGTCGGGGTGTTCGGCGGTCTCGGCGACGGAGAGCGCGAAGGGGATGTTCTTGGTGAACTCCTGAGCGATCAGCTTCTCGTCGTCGGGGAAGGTGAAGACGGAGGCGCAGTCGCGCGGCTGCCAGGCGTCGTCCGGGTCCACGTTGGAGGCGGTCTGACACGTCGACATCTCCGGGGTGAACATCATCATCCCGTTGACGTTCGCCGCGTGGCCGTCGGCCTCGCCGTTGGTGGTGTACAGCTCGGAGGAGACCTGCGGGTGGTAGCCGGGGATCGCGGAGTGCTCCGGGGTGCCGGCGAGGGACTTGTAGAGGACGTCGTCGGGGGTCGGGGTGGCGACCTGCCAGCCGACGCCGTAGAGCAGCAGTTCGGCGGCCGAGTGGTAGTTGATGCCGTAGGTGAAGCCGATGCGCTTTTCGAAGGCGTCCAGCGCCTTGGTCTCCGGTTCGGAGGCGGGGGCGGGTCCCCGGTAGGTCTCATCGGCCGGGTCGGCGGACGAACCCTCGTTGTCGTAGCCCCACTTGTAACCGAAGTTGCGGTTGAGGTCGACGCCGTCGCCCGAGGTGATCTTGCCGTCACCGTTGTTGTCGCGCAGGTTCTTTCGCCACTGGCGGTTGGCCGGGCTCTGATGCGTGTAGTCGTAGCCGTCGGGGTTGGCGGACAGCACGAACCACAGCTCCGTACGGTCCACGATCCTGGTGACGCGGTCGTCCTTGCCGTAGTTGTCCAGGTAGTAGTGCATCAGCCGGCGGGTCATCTCGGGCGTGATCCACTCACGGGCGTGCTGGTTGGACATGTACAGCACCGACGGCTTGCCGCCGTCGCGGGTCTTCGCGGCGCCCTTGCTCAGCTTGAGGGCGAGGATGTCCTCGCCCTGGCCGGTCTTGCCGATGCTGACGACCTTGGTGAGGCCGGGGTGCGCCCGGCCGGTCTCGACGATCTCCTGCTTCAGCCCGCCCTCGCCGCTGTAGGGGCGGAAGACGCCGTCGCCCGCGGCCTTCAGCCGGTCGCGGCTCTGCGCGGAGACCTTCTTCTCGGCGAGCCGCACGCCCTTGCCGCGCAGCTCGGCGGCCTGCCCGGCGGTGAGGTAGAGCTCGACCGGGCCGGTGCCCTTCTCGGGCACCTGCCGCCCCAGCTCGGTGCCGTCCGCTCCGGCGCGCAGCAGCAGCGGAATCTGATCCTTCGTGACCTGGGCGGTCCATACGGACAGCCCGTCTCCGGCGGAGTCCGCCGGCGGTTGTGCGGTGGCCGCGGGCGCCGCGGCCAGTCCCCCCAGGAGCAGCGCGGCAAGTGCCACCACCGCGCCGCCCGATCTCACCGTGCGTCTGAATCTCACCGTGCGTCCGAGCTTCATGAGCCCCCCTGGCTGTCGTGTGAAGACACGCGGGTGCGCAGCGCTCCAGACTTGTCACGACACATGGTCATGTCAACAGCGGCGCGCGGAACCGCTGTCTCGACCCCCGGAACGCACTACGCCCCCGGATCGCTCATGTGATCCGGGGGCGTGGGCGGCTCGTGGGAGCGGTCAGCCGACCATGCCGTCGGCCATCTCCTCGGTCAGGCTGGACTCGGTGCCGGGGATGCCCAGGTCCTGGGCGCGCTTGTCGGCCATGGCCAGCAGCCGCCGGATACGGCCCGCGACGGCGTCCTTGGTCAGCGGCGGGTCGGCGAGGGCGCCCAGCTCCTCCAGGGACGCCTGCTTGTGCTCCATGCGCAGCCGTCCGGCCGCGGCGAGGTGCTCGGGCACCTCCTCGCCCAGGATCTCCAGGGCACGCTGCACCCGGGCTCCGGCGGCCACGGCGGCGCGGGCCGAGCGGCGCAGATTGGCGTCGTCGAAGTTGGCGAGGCGGTTGGCGGTGGCCCGCACCTCGCGGCGCATCCGCCGCTCCTCCCAGGCGAGGACCGACTCATGTGCCCCCAGCCGCGTCAACAGCGCGCCGATGGCATCACCGTCCCGGACGACCACCCGGTCCACCCCGCGCACCTCGCGCGCCTTGGCGGCGATCTGGAGCCGGCGGGCGGCGCCGACCAGGGCGAGCGCGGCCTCCGGACCGGGGCAGGTCACCTCCAGGGAGGACGAACGGCCGGGCTCGGTGAGCGAGCCATGGGCGAGGAAGGCCCCGCGCCAGGCGGCCTCGGCGTCGCAGGTGGCCCCCGAGACGACCTGCGGCGGCAGCCCGCGGATCGGCCGGCCGCGGCCGTCGACCAGGCCGGTCTGCCGCGCCAGCTGGTCACCGCCCGCCACCACCCGCACCACGTACCGGCTGCCGCGGCGCAGCCCGCCGGGGGCCATCACCACCAGATCCGAGGAGTGGCCGAAGATCTCCAGGATGTCCTTGCGGACCCTGCGGGCCGCGATCCCGGTGTCCAGCTCCGCCTCGATCACGATGCGCCCGCTGACCAGGTGCAGTCCGCCCGCGAACCGCAGGATCGCCGAGACCTCCGCTTTCCGGCAGCAGGTCCGGGTGACGGGGAGCCGGGAGATTTCGTCCTTCACCGCTGCCGTCATCGCCATGGGCCGATCCTTCCATGCATCCGAAAAATACGGTCGTACGCGGCCGCCAGAAGCTCCGGGTCATGCTTCGGGGCACCGTCGGTCGCGGCCACCGGCGCCAGCTCGACTGTGCCGCCCAGCCGCTTGGCGGCGTCGCACAGACTGCTCCGGTCGGGGACGGCGGCCTCATCGGCCAGCACCACGTCGAAGGCGAGTTTAGGGGCGTGTCGGGCCAAAACCTCCAAATGACGCTGCGGGGAGAAGCCGTCGGTTTCTCCCGGCTGAGGGGCGAGGTTCAGCGAGAGCACGCGCCGGGCCTTGGTCTCGGTGAGCGCGGTGAGCAGATCGGGGACCAGCAGATGCGGGATCACGGAGGAGAACCAGGAGCCGGGCCCCAGCACCACCCAGTCGGCGTCCATGACCGCCTCGACGGCCTCGGGGACGGCCGGCGGATCGTGCGGCACCAGATGGACCGACTGCACCTCGCCGGGGGTGAGCGCCACGGTGGCCTGCCCGGCGACGGTGGAGACCTCGTCCGGGCGCGCCGGGTCATGCCCCCGGACGTACGCCTGGAGCTCCAGGGGGACGGCCGACATGGGCAGCACCCGGCCGTGGGCGCCCAGCAGCTTGCCGACCAGGTCGAGCGCCTTCACATGGTCGCCCAGCTGCTCCCACAGGGCGACGATCAGCACATTGCCGACCGCGTGGCCGTGCAGATCGCCCTCGCTGACGAAGCGGTGCTGGATGACCCGCGCCCAGGTCTGGCCCCAGTCGTCGTCACCGCACAGCGCGGCCAGGGCCTTGCGCAGGTCGCCGGGCGGCAGCACGCCCAGCTCGTCGCGGAGGCGGCCGCTGGAGCCCCCGTCGTCGGCCACCGTGACGACGGCGGTCAGATCGCCGGTGATCCGGCGCAGCGCGGCGAGCGACGCCGACAGGCCCATGCCACCGCCCAGCGCGACGACCTTGGGCTGTGCGCCCCGGTTCGTCCGCGCCCCGACCAGCCGCCGCAGCCGATTGGTACGAATGGTCACTCGCGCCCCATGTCCCGGTGGACGATGACGGTCTCCACTCCCTCGGCGGCCAGCCGCGGGGCGAGCCGCTCGGACATCGCGACACTGCGGTGCTTGCCGCCGGTGCAGCCGACGGCGATGGTCACATAGCGCTTGCCCTCGCGGCGGTAGCCCGCGGCGATGAGCTGGAGCAGCTCCGCGTAGCGGTCCAGGAACTCCTTGGCGCCGGGCTGGTTGAAGACATAGCTGGAGACCTCCTCGTTGAGCCCGGTGAAGGGGCGCAGCTCGGGGACCCAGTGCGGATTGGGCAGGAAGCGGCAGTCCACCACCAGATCGGCGTCGACCGGCAGCCCGTACTTGTAGCCGAACGACATCACGGTGGCCCGCAGCTCGGGCTCCTCCTCGCCCGCGAACTGGGCGTCCATCTTGGCGCGCAGCTCATGGACGTTGAGGCTGGAGGTGTCGATCACCAGATCGGCGTCGCCGCGCAGCTCGCGCAGCAGATCCCGCTCGGCGGCGATGCCGTCCACGATCCGGCCGTCGCCCTGGAGCGGGTGCGGGCGGCGCACCGACTCGAAGCGGCGCACTAGGGCGTCGTCGGACGCCTCCAGGAACAGCACGCGCCGCTTGACGTTCTTGGCGGCGAGGTCGGCGAGGGACTCGCGGAGGTTGTCGAAGAAGCGGCGGCCGCGGACGTCCACCACCACGGCGATCCGGGCCACATTGCCCTGGGAGCGGGCGCCCAGGTCGACCATGGTGGGGATCAGCGCGGGGGGCAGGTTGTCCACGACGAACCAGCCGAGGTCCTCCAGACACTTGGCGGCGGTGCTGCGGCCCGCGCCCGACATTCCAGAGATGATCACCAGCTCGGGGATGGCCGCCGCCTCGGCGGGCTCGCCCGACGTGCCCGTATTCACCTGCGCTCCGTCTCCATGGTTCTCATGCTCGGTCATGGTCTGGTCCCCCCGTTCGACGACGCCGCGCCGGCGGCCTCGTCCTCAATGATCTCTCCTGTGGCGGTGTTCACGGCGGGCCCGGCCGGGGCGGCCCCGGCGAGCGCCGCGGCGACCGTCTCGGCCGTCTTACGGCCGACGCCGGGCACCTCGCAGATCTGCTCGACGGTGGCCGCGCGCAGCCGCTTGACCGAGCCGAAGTGCTTCAGCAGGGCCTGCTTACGGCTGTCACCGAGCCCCGGAACGGTGTCCAGCGGCCCGGCCTTCAGCGACTTGGCGCGCTTGCTGCGCTGGTAGGTGATGGCGAAGCGGTGGGCCTCGTCGCGGACCCGCTGGAGGAGGTAGAGACCCTCGCTGCTGCGGGGCAGCACCACCGGGTCCTCCTCGTCCGGCAGCCACACCTCCTCGAGCCGCTTGGCGAGGCCGCAGACGGCGACGTCGTCCACGCCGAGCTCGTCCAGGGCCCGTTTGGCGGCGGCCACCTGCGGCTTGCCACCGTCGACCACGACGAGCTGGGGCGGGTAGGCGAACCGCTTCGGCCTGCCCTCCTCGTCGATCGGGCCGGAGGGCCCCCGGTCGGGTCCGTCGGGTCCGTCGGCTCCGCCGGTTGCGTCGGGTCCGCCTGGTCCGCCGAGGGGCTGCCCGGCGGTCCCGGTGGACCCGGCGGCCCCAGTGGACCCGGTGGACCCGGGAGCCCCAGCGGGCTCGGACGCCTCGACAGCCCCGGGAGGCCCGGCGCCTTCCTCCTGCCACTCCCCGGTCTTCTGCTTCTCCTGTAGATACCGGCGGAAGCGGCGGCTCACGACCTCGTGCATGGAGCGGACATCGTCCTGCCCGGCGAAGCTCTTGATCTGGAACCGGCGGTACTCACTCTTCCGGGGGAGCCCGTCCTCGAAGACGACCATGGACGCCACCACGTCATCGCCCTGGAGATGGGAGATGTCGAAGCACTCCACGCGCAGCGGAGCGGAGTCCAGCCCCAGGGCCTCGGCGATCTCCTCCAGCGCCCGGGAGCGGGTGGTGAGGTCGGAGGCGCGCTTGGTCTTGTGCAGCGCGAGCGCCTGCTGGGCGTTGCGCTGGACGGTCTCCATGAGGTCCTTCTTGTCGCCGCGCTGCGGGATGCGCAGATCGACCCGGGAGCCCCGGCGCTCGGCGAGCCACTGGGTGACCGGCTCGGCCGGTTCCGGCACGGCGGGCACCAGGACCTCCTTGGGGACCGCGTCGCCGCGCTCCTCCCCGTACAGCTGCTGGAGGGCGTGCTCGACCAGCCCGGCGGTGTCGACGGCCTCGACCTTGTCGGTGACCCAGCCGCGCTGACCGCGCACCCGGCCGCCGCGCACATGGAAGATCTGGACGGCCGCCTCCAGCTCGTCCTCGGCGACCGCTATCAGGTCGGCGTCGGTGGCGTCGGCGAGCACCACCGCGTTCTTCTCCATGGCGCGCTTGAGCGCCCCTATGTCGTCACGGAGCCGGGCCGCCTTCTCGTACTCCATCTCCTCGGCGGCCTCGTGCATCCGCTGCTCCAGGCGGCGCAGATAGGTGCCGGTGCGCCCGGCCATGAAGTCACAGAACTCCTCGGCCAGTTCACGGTGCTCCTCGGCGGTGACATGCCCGACGCAGGGGGCCGAGCACTTGCCGATGTAGCCGAGCAGACAGGGGCGGCCGATCTGGGCGGAGCGCTTGAACACCCCGGCGGAGCAGGTCCGGACGGGGAACACGCGCAGCATCAGGTCGACGGTCTCGCGGATGGCCCAGGCGTGGGCGTACGGGCCGAAGTAGCGCACGCCCTTCTTCTTGGCGCCGCGCATCACCTGGACCCGGGGGAACTCCTCGTTGAGGGTCACGGCGAGCGAGGGGTAGCTCTTGTCGTCGCGGTACTTGACGTTGAACCGGGGGTCGAACTCCTTGATCCAGGAGTACTCGAGCTGTAGGGCCTCGACCTCGGTGGAGACCACGGTCCACTCCACGGCGGCGGCCGTGGTGACCATGGTGCGGGTCCGCGGGTGGAGGTTCGCCAGGTCCTGGAAGTACGACGAGAGCCGCTGGCGCAGGCTCTTCGCCTTTCCGACGTAGATCACCCGGCCGTGCTCGTCACGGAACTTGTAGACCCCCGGCGAGTCGGGGATCTGTCCCGGCTTGGGGCGGTAGCTGCTCGGGTCGGCCATGGTCACCACCCTACTTGCGGGGAGTGACACATCCGGTGCCCTCGGGACGCGGTTCGGTGAGGTCCAGGGGATTTGGGGATTCCGCGGTCCGCCGGGGCGCCGGGCGCGCGCCGGGCGGCCGGGCGGGCATCGTCCGCCCGCGCGTCGCCGACCGCGCCCACCCAGGTGTCGTCCGCTCAGGCGTCGGGGCCCGCCACGAGCCGTCCGCCCTTCGCGGTGACCGGGACCGACGGCAGCGGCTTCTCCGCGGGCCCTTGGACGACCTTGCCGGTGCGGGCGTCGAACTGGCTGCCGTGGCAGGGGCAGGTGATCTTGCCGTCCTCGACCGTGTCGACAACGCATCCGGCGTGGGTGCACACCGCGCTGAACGCCGTGAACTCCCCCTTGGCGGGCTGGGCGACCACCACCCGCTGCTCGCGGTAGATCTTGGCGCCGCCGACCGGCACGACACCGGCCGAGCCGAGCTCGACGGGGGCGGTGGGCGTCGGGGACGCCTTCTTGCCCGAGCCGTCCGGGGAGCAGGCCGCCGCCCCGAGCCCGGCGGCTCCGGCCAGTGCGGCGCGGCACAGCACGGTTCGACGGGAGGCGGGCTGGCTGGACATCTGCGGCTCCTGGGGGTGTGGGGGCCCTCCGACCATACCGGCACAGATCCTTCCGTTCGCCGCCGCCCCCGGCACGTACGTAAGCGTTTGCGCAAACGTTTACGTCGAACGGTCGATGCGATACGTTACGTGCCCCCGGCACGGCTCAGCAGCCCGACGGACCCCACGCCTCTCGGGCCGACTCCCCCTTGGACCGACTCCCCCGACGATCTCGACGTTAAGGACCGCAGCGGATGGCAACCATGGTCGATGTCGCCCGGCGCGCCGGGGTGTCCGTGGCCACCGTCTCGCATGTGCTCAACGAGACCCGGCCGGTCCGCCCCGGCACCCGTAAGGCCGTGCTGGACGCCATCGACGACCTCGGGTACATCCCCAATACGCTGGCGCGCTCCCTGGTGACCGCGCGCACCCGCTCGATCGGCCTGGCCGTCTCGGCGATCAGCAATCCGTACTTCACCGAGATCCTCCAGGGCGTCGAGGCCGGCGCCCTGGAGCGGGGCTACGGTCTGCTGATCGCCGATCCGCATGACGACCCCGCGCATGAGCTGACCGTCGTCCGGCTGCTGCATGAGCGGCGGGTGGACGGCGTGCTCGTCGCCCCGTCGGCCGAGCCCACCGGGCTGCTGGAGTATCTGGACCGCCGTGAGATCCCCGCCGTCTTCCTCGACCGGCTGGTCGGCGACGCCCACGACCAGGTGTGCGCCGAGAACGCCCGCCCCGTCGAACAGCTGGTCGACCATCTCGCCGATCTCGGACACCTCCGCATCGGACTGGTCGCGGGGTTGCCGGGGCTGAGCACCACCACCGAGCGGATCGCGGGCTACCGGGCCGGGCTGGAGCGGCATGGGCTGACGTTCCGCCCCGGGCTGCTGGCCGAGGGCCACTCCGAGGCGCGGGGCGCGGAGGACGCCGTCCACCGGCTGCTGGCCTCGCCCGAGCCGCCCACCGCGATCATCACCGCGAACAACGCGATGACCATCGGCGCGCTGCGCGCCCTGCGGACGGCGGGGCTGAGGGTGCCGGACGATCTCGCGCTGGTCTGCTTCGACGACTTCTCCTGGGCGGATGTCTTCTCCCCCGGGCTCACCGCGATCTCCCAGCCCAGCCGGGAGGTCGGCGCCACCGCCGTCCGGCTGCTGCTCGAGCGGCTGGAGAATCCGGGGCGGCCGCCGCGCACCGTACGGCTGCCCTGTGCCTTCGTCCACCGCACCTCGTGCGGCTGTGTGGCCGAAGCCCCCGACCGACCACCGCTCCCCGGAACCCCCGGACTCGCCGGAAAGGACCCCGTCTCGTGATCGTCGTCGCCGGAGAAGCCCTGATCGACCTCGTGCCCGAGCGCACGTCGAGCGCCGCGGCGGGTGACCGGCTGCCCGCGCTGCGCCCCGCGCGCGGCGGCGGCCCGTACAACACCGCGCTGGCCCTGGGGCGGCTCGGCTCACCCACCGCGTTCTGCTCGCGGGTCTCCACGGACGGCTTCGGGGAGGCGCTGCTGGAGGGGCTGCGGAAGGACGGCGTGGACACCGCGCTGGTGCAGCGCGGCGAGGAGCCCACGACGCTTGCCGTCGCCTCCATCGGGGCCGATGGCTCGGCCGGGTACGGCTTCTATGTGCAGGGCACCGCGGACCGGCTCTTCGCCCTGCCGCCGTCCCTTCCCGAGGGGGTGAGCGCGCTGTCGCTGGGCACCTGCTCCCTGGTGCTGGAGCCGGGCGCGAGCGCGTACGAGGAGCTGCTGCGGCGCGAGGCCGCGCGCGGGGTCTTCACCACGCTGGACCCCAATATCCGCACCGGTCTGATCCCCGACGCCGATGCCTACCGGGCCCGCTTCCACGGCTGGCTGCCCCATATCGGCCTGCTGAAGCTGTCCATAGAGGACGCGAGGTGGCTGGCCGACTCGGAGGACGCGGGTGATGTCGAGACGGCCGTGGGCGCGTGGCTGGCGGCGGGTCCGGCGGCCGTGGTGCTCACCCATGGCGGGGAGGGGCTGAGCGTACGGCGGCAGGACGGCTCGGTGATCTCGGTGCCCGGCGAGCGGGTGGACATCGTGGACACCATCGGGGCGGGCGACACCGTGAACGCCGCGCTGCTGCACCGGCTCGCGGGGCACCAGGCGCTGTCGGCGCCCGCGCTGGCCAAGCTGGACGAGGCGGCCTGGCGGGATGTGCTGGGCTTCGCCGCCCGCGCCGCCGCGATCACCTGCTCCCGCGCGGGCGCGGAGCCGCCCTACGCGTCCGAACTGGCCTGAGCCCAACCGTTGCGCCCGCGCTCGCGCCGCACCCGGGTCGGTCCGGGCGCGGCGCGGGCACAGCGGCTGCGCGGCGCGGGCACAGCGGCTTGGGCTACTTCGCGGCCGCCCGCTTGGAGGCGGCCGTGGTCTTGGCCGCCGCCTTCTTGGCCACGGTCTTCTTCGCCGCGGTCTTCTTGGCCGCCGTGGACTTCGCGGCGGCCTTCTTGGCGGGCGCCTTCTTCGCGGGGGCGCCGCCCTTGCGCGCGGCGGGCACCGTGGCATCGCTCACCCGGTCGCCCAGCATGTCCCGCAGGAACTTCCCGGTGTGGCTGACCGGGATCGAGGCCACGTCCTCCGGGGTGCCCTCGGCGATCACCAGACCGCCGCCGCTGCCGCCCTCGGGGCCCATGTCCACGACCCAGTCGGCCGTCTTGATCACATCGAGGTTGTGCTCGATGACGATCACCGTGTTGCCCTTGTCGACCAGGCCGGAGAGCACACTGATGAGCTTGCTGATGTCCTCGAAGTGCAGACCGGTGGTCGGCTCGTCCAGCACATACACCGTGCGGCCGGTCGACCGCTTCTGGAGCTCGCTCGCCAGCTTGACGCGCTGGGCCTCACCGCCGGAGAGGGTCGGTGCGGGCTGCCCGAGCCGGACGTAGCCCAGCCCGACCTCGTTGAGGGTGCGCAGATGGCGGGCGATGGTGGGCACCGCCTCGAAGAAGTCCAGGGCCTCCTCGATGGGCATGTCCAGCACCTCGGCGATGGACTTGCCCTTGTAGTGCACCTCCAGGGTCTCCCGGTTGTAGCGCGCGCCGTGGCAGACCTCGCACGGCACATACACATCCGGCAGGAAGTTCATCTCGATCTTGATCGTGCCGTCACCCGAGCAGTTCTCGCAGCGGCCGCCCTTGACGTTGAAGGAGAACCGCCCGGGCTGGTACCCGCGGACCTTGGCCTCCATCGTCTCCGCGAACAGCTTGCGCACATGGTCGAAGACGCCGGTGTACGTGGCCGGGTTCGAGCGCGGGGTGCGGCCGATGGGCGACTGGTCGACATGCACCACCTTGTCGACGAGATCGTCGCCCGCGACCCGGGTGTGCCGCCCGGGAACCGCCCGCGCGCCGTTCAGCTCGCGGGCCAGATGGGTGTAGAGGATGTCGTTGACCAGCGTGGACTTACCCGAACCCGAGACACCGGTGACGGCGGTGAGCACCCCGAGCGGGAAGGACACATCGATGTCCTGGAGGTTGTTCTCCCGGGCGCCGTGGACCGTAAGGCGCCGCTTGGGGTCCATGGGCCGGCGCGCCGCCGGCAGCGGGATGGCCTTCTTGCCGGACAGATAGTGCCCGGTCACCGACTCCTGGTTGACCAGCAGCTCGCTCAGCGGCCCGCTGTGCACCACCTTGCCGCCGTGCTCGCCCGCACCCGGGCCGATGTCCACCACCCAGTCCGAGGTCTTGATGGTGTCCTCGTCGTGCTCCACGACGATCAGGGTGTTGCCGAGGTCGCGCAGCCGCACCAGCGTCTCGATCAGCCGGTGGTTGTCGCGCTGGTGCAGGCCGATGGAGGGCTCGTCCAGCACATAGAGCACACCGACCAGACCGGAGCCGATCTGGGTGGCCAGCCGGATGCGCTGGGCCTCGCCGCCGGAGAGGGTGCCCGCGGCACGGTTGAGCGAGAGGTAGTCCAGGCCGACGTCGACCAGGAACCGCAGCCGCTCGTTGACCTCCTTGAGGACCCGCTCGGCGATGGTCTTCTCGCGCGCGCTGAGCTCCATGCCGCGCAGGAACTCGGCGCATTCGCTGATCGACATCGCCGAGACATCCGCGATGGACTTGTCCTGCACGGTGACGGCCAGGACGATCGGCTTCAGGCGGGTGCCCTCACAGGTGGGGCAGGGCACCTCGCGCATATAGCCCTCGAACCGCTCCCGGCTGGCGTCGCTCTCCGCCTCGGAGTGGCGCCGCTTCACATAGGGCAGCGCGCCCTCGAAGGCCGTAGTGTACGCCCGCTGGCGGCCGTAGCGATTGCGGTAGCGGACCTCGATCTGGGTCCGGTGCCCGTTGAGCAGCGCCTTCTTGGCGCGCTGCGGAAGCCCGGCCCAGGGGACGTCGGTACGGAAGCCGAGCGCGTCGGCGAGCGCGCCGACCAGACGGCCGAAGTAGTCCTTGGTGTGGCCGTGGGACCAGGGGTGGATGGCGCCCTCGTCCAGCGACTTCTCCTCGTCCGGGACGATCAGCTCCGGGTCGACCTCCATCCGGGTGCCGATGCCGGTGCACTCCGGGCAGGCGCCGAAGGGCGAGTTGAAGGAGAAGGTGCGCGGCTCCAGCTCCTCGAAGGACAGGTCGTCGTACGGGCAGTAGAGATGCTCGGAGAACATCCGCTCCCGCTGCGGGTCGTCCTCGGCCAGGTCCACGAAGTCGAGGATCACCATGCCGCCGGAGAGGCCGAGCGCGGTCTCCACCGAGTCCGTCAGCCGGCGCTTGGCGCTGTCCTTGACGGTGAGGCGGTCCACGACCACCTCGATGGTGTGCTTCTCCTGCTTCTTCAGCTTCGGCGGGTCGGACAGCTGGATGGTGGCGCCGTCCACCCGGGCGCGGCTGTAGCCCTTGGTCTGGAGATCGGAGAAGAGGTCGACGAACTCCCCCTTGCGCTCGCGCACCAGCGGGGAGAGCACCTGGAAGCGGCTGCCCTCGGGGAGCTCCAGCACCCGGTCCACGATCGCCTGCGGCGACTGGCGGGCGATCGGACGGCCGCACTCGGGGCAGTGCGGCTTGCCGATACGGGCGAACAGCAGCCGGAGGTAGTCATAGACCTCGGTGATGGTGCCGACCGTCGAGCGCGGATTCCGCGAGGTCGACTTCTGGTCGATCGACACCGCGGGGGACAGGCCCTCGATGAAGTCCACATCGGGCTTGTCCATCTGCCCCAGGAACTGGCGGGCGTAGGAGGAGAGCGACTCGACGTACCGGCGCTGCCCCTCGGCGAAGATCGTGTCGAACGCGAGGGACGACTTGCCCGACCCGGACAGCCCGGTGAAGACGATGAGCGAGTCGCGAGGAAGGTCGAGTGAGACGTTCTTGAGGTTGTGCTCGCGAGCGCCACGAACGATGAGACGGTCGGCCACGCCGGTCGGCACCTTTCTTGAGAGAGTCGGGGTGCGCCGAGCCCGCTCGCGGGGCGGCCCTGCCGATCGGAGCAGAGGCGGAGCGGAGCGAAGCCCCCAACCCAGGGTATGGGGGCACGACGACGATGTCTTAAGGATGCAGCACACCGAGCCTATAGCACGCACATTCGATTTGCGGGACACGGGAGCCGACTTCACCCGATCGTGTGGTGCGCACTACGGTCGGCTCATGACTGACCGCGCCGGGGCCGACTACGCCCGTGACGCCGCCGCCGTGCGGGAGGCGACCGACCGGCTGCTGACCGCCGTCGCCGCCCTCGACGAGGCCTCCCTCGCCCGCCCATCGGAGCTCCCCGGCTGGACCCGCGGCCATGTCCTGGCCCACCTGGCCCGCAACGCGGACGCCCTGGTGAACCTCCTCACCTGGGCCCGGACCGGCGAAGAGACGCCGATGTACCCTGACGCGGAGACGCGCGACGCCGACATCCGGCGGGATGCCGCCCGGCCGCTCGCCGTCCACCTGGACGACCTGCGCACCAGCGCCGCCCGCTTCGACGCGGCGGTCGCCGCGCTGCCCCCGGAGCGCCTGCCGTACGAGGTGACCCCGCGCGGCGGTGTCCCGGAGCCGGCCAGCGGGCTGCCGCTGCGCCGCCTCATCGAGGTCGAGCTGCACCATGTCGATCTCGGCATCGGCCACGCCGTGGCGGATCTGCCCGCCACGTTCGTGAACCAGCTCACCGTGCTCATTGGTACAAGGTTCGCCGGGCGCCCGGATATTCCCCCGCTGCGGCTGGTCACCGGGCCCGGGGAAGGCGACGTCCGGCACACCGGCCGCCCCGCCGCCCCCGGCGAGTCCCCGGTCACCGTCACCGGCTCCCCCGCCGCGCTGCTGGGCTGGCTCACCGGCCGTACGGACGGCGCCGATCTCTCCTGCCCCGACGGTCCCTTGCCCGTCCTGCCCGCACTAGGCTGAGGCCATGACCTACAGCGGAGTGGTGACGGTCGGCGGACCGGCCGATGTGCACGAACTGCCCGATCTCATGATCTCGAAGGTCGCGGTGGGCCCCATGAACAACAACGCGTACCTGCTGCGCTGCCGGGCCACCGACGAACAGCTCCTGATCGACGCCGCCGCCGAGCCGCACACCCTGCTGTCCCTGATCGGGGAGAGCGGCATCGCCTCCGTCGTCACCACCCACCGCCACCAGGACCATTGGAACGCGCTGCGTGAGGTGGTGGACGCCACCGGCGCCCGCACCTACGCGGGCCGGTACGACGCCGAGGGCATCCCGGTGCCGACCGATGTGCCGGTCGCGGACGGCGACACACTGCGGGTCGGCCGGGTCGAGCTGACCGCCCGCCACCTGGTCGGCCACACCCCGGGCAGCATCGCCCTGATCTACGACGACCCGCACGGCCATCCGCATGTGTTCACCGGCGACTGTCTGTTCCCGGGCGGCGTCGGCAATACGTGGAAGGATCCCAAGGCGTTCGAGAGCCTGATCAACGACGTGGAGACCAAGCTCTTCGACCAGCTCTCCGACGAGACCTGGGTCTACCCCGGCCACGGCGACGACACCACCCTCGGCGCCGAGCGCCCGCACCTCGGGGAGTGGCGCGAGCGCGGCTGGTAGCGACGCTCGCACGGCTCCGGAGCGCCGCGCGCCTCCGTACGCCCCGTGACCCCCGGCGGGCCTGGGCGGTTGTCGCGTCATGCAGCACGACCGCCCTCCGCAGCATGACCGCCCTCCGTCCATGGTCCGCCTCGCCGCCGCGTCCCTGGTCGGCACGGCGATCGAGTTCTACGACTTCTTCGTCTACGGCACGGCCGCGGCGCTCGTCCTCGGCCCGCTGTTCTTCCCCACCTTCTCGCCGCTGGCCGGCACCCTCGCCGCCTTCGGCACCTTCGCCGTCGGCTTCGTCTCCCGGCCGCTGGGCTCGATGCTCTTCGGGCCCCTCGGCGACCGCCACGGGCGCCGTCCGGTGCTCATCGCCTCGCTGCTGCTCACCGGTCTCGCGACCGTCGCCGTGGGTTTCGTCCCGACCTACGACTCGATCGGCATCGCCGCCCCCGTCCTGCTGCTCGTGCTGCGCTTCCTCCAGGGGCTGGGGCTGGGCGGCGAATGGGGCGGCGCGGTGCTGCTGACCGCCGAGCACGCTCCCGCCGCGAGGCGCGGGCTGTGGTCGGGCTTTCCGCAAGTCGGCCCGTCCATCGGCTTTCTGCTGGCCAACGGCACGATGCTGACCCTGTCCGCCACGCTGAGCGACGGCGAGTTCCGGTCCTGGGGGTGGCGGGTGCCGTTCTGGGGCGCGGGGCTGCTGGCGGGCGCCGGGCTGCTGCTGCGGGCCCAGGTGACCGAGTCCCCGCGGTTCCGGGAGCTGGCCGAGCGCGGTGAGCGAGCCGCCGCTCCGCTGGCCGAGGTGGTGCGCGGCCACTGGCGGCTGGTCCTGCTGACCGCGGGCGGTCTCGCGGTGGGCTACGCCGTCTTCTACGCGGTCACGACCTGGTCGCTGGCGTACGGCACGGAGCGGCTCGGAGTAGCCCGCACCACCCTGCTGGGCTGCGTCATGGCGGCCGTGGCGGTCCTGGGTGCCCTGACGCCCCTGGCGGCCCATCTCGGCGACCGCTTCGGGCGGCGGCCAATGTGCCTGGTGGGGTGCGTGGCCGTCGTGGTGTGGATGTTTCCGCTGGTGGCGCTGTTGCGCACCGGCGAGCCGCCGCTGATGTTCCTCGGCTTCCTGGGCGCGCTAGTCGCCTTCATCACCATGTTCGCCGTGACCTCGGCCTATCTGCCCGAGCTGTTCGAGGCGCGGGTGCGCTGCACGGGGGCGGCGCTCGGCTACAACCTGGCGGGCGTCCTGGGCGGGGCGCTCACCCCGATCGTGGCGACGGCGGTGTCCCACGGCGACGGTCCACCCTGGGGCGTCGCCGCGTATCTGATCGCCGTGGCGCTGCTGAGCCTGGGCTGCTTCGCCCTGCTGCCGGAGACACGGCCGACGGCCGACCGTCCGGATGGTGGACGGCCGGCCGTACGGCCTCTGGAGGCCGGGGAGGCGGCTGTGTGAGCCCGTCTCCCGGAGTCCGGGAGGGACAGAGCTGTCGGACGCCGTGGGGCGCTCTCGTGCGCCGTCAGGGCGGTGCCGCCGCAGGCGCCGTCAGACGTCGACGCTGTCCTTGTCCCGGGTCCGGTCCTCCCCGCTCCCCGCCTCCACCAGGGCCTTTTTCTTCGAGACGTACAGACTGGTGGCCGTGGTGACGGCGAGCACCGCACAGATGACGCCGAGCGACACCGGGATGCTGATCTCCGGGACATGCACCCCAGACTCGTGCAGCGCGTGCAGCACCAGCTTGACGCCGATGAAGCCGAGGATGATCGACAGCCCGTACGAGAGGTGGACCAGCTTCTTGAGCAGGCCGCCGATGAGGAAGTACAGCTGGCGCAGGCCCATCAGCGCGAAGGCGTTGGCGGTGAAGACGATGTACGGGTCCTGGGTGAGGCCGAAGATCGCGGGTATCGAGTCCAGCGCGAAGAGGACGTCGGTGGTGCCGATCGCCAGCATGACGATCAGCATCGGGGTCATCAGCCGCTTGCCGTTCTCCACGATGAACAGCTTGGTGTCGTGGTACCGGTCGGTGGACGGGAATCGCTTCTCGACCGCCTTGAGCAGCCGGTTCTCCTCGAACTCCTCTTCCTCCTCATCGGCCCGCGCCTCCTGGATGAGCTTCCAGGCCGTCCAGATGAGGAAGGCGCCGAAGATGTAGAAGACCCAGGCGAAGGTCGAGACGATCGCGGCGCCGGCGGCGATGAAGACCGCGCGCAGCACCAGGGCGATCAGCACACCCACCATCAGCACGCGCTGCTGGTAGATCGTCGGCACGGCGAACTTCGCCATGATCAGGACGAAGACGAAGAGGTTGTCGACGCTCAGCGACTTCTCGGTGATGAAGCCCGCGAAGAACTCGCCGGAGGGCTGGCCGCCCGCGAAGACCAGCAGCCCGAGCCCGAAGAGCCCGGCGAGGGCGACCCAGACCGCGGTCCAGATCCCGGCCTCCTTGATGGAGACCTCATGCGGTTTGCGGCCGCCTATGAAGAAGTCGACGGCGATCAGGGCGCAGAGGCCGATGATCGTCAGCCCCCACATGGTCACGGATACGTCCACGGTTCCTCCGGCATTCGTACGGCAGGCTCAGCGTCGTCGCTGCCGGAGGTCTCTTCCGCCCGTGGACCGCGCCATGGACCGATGTCCCGGGATTCCGTCCGGCCTCCTGGTGCCGGACGGAATCCGTGGTGACGGGAACACCGCTAAGGAGTACTCCCCTCCGCGTAAAAGAGAGTACAGGAATCCCCATGAGACAGTAAAGAGAAAGGCAAAAGCCCTGGTCAGAGCTTGGCCAAGGCGAGGTCAGCCCTGATCAGCCGCCATAGGACTGGCGGGCCCGGGCCGCCCTCAGGGCCTGCGCCGCCCTCCCCACCTCCCCCAGCACCTGGTCCAGTACCCGGCTGCCCGGCGGCACCATCGGCGGCTCATAGGTCCACGCATGGCCCACCCAGGGGTCGGCGAGGTGGTCGTCGGCCACCGGCGTGAGCCGCAGCAGCGACCGCCACAGCGGGTCCAGCACCGGACCGTAGGCGCGCGCGTCCTCGCGGTCGGCGACCATCATCAGATGGACGCCCACCGAAGGCCCCTCGTCCGCCAGATAGCGCAGCTGGGTGACGGCCCGGTCGTCGAAGCCGTGCGGGAAGTCATGGACGATCAGCAGCTGCTCGGCGGTGTCCAGATCCGGCGGTAGCGCGTCCGTGGCCCGGCTGCGGATCGCCATCTGCACCAGGTCGACACGCTGGGTCAGCGCGGCGAGCACCGCCGAGACCCCCTGGGCCCCGGCCGCCGGCGGCTCGGCCAGCACCCCCGCCCCCACCAGCGGCGCGAACGAGCCCGCGGCCGAACCCGCCGGGTCGATCACACGCACCGCGAACTCCCCGGCCGGATAGACGGCCAGCATCCGCGCCGCGATCGCCACCGCCGCGTCCGCGGCCAGCCTGCGCAGCTCACCGGAGTCGGCCGGCCCGTCGAACGAGCCCGAGCGCCCGGCGTCGATCCACAGCCCCCGCTCCAGCGGCAGCCGCACCAGCATGGGGATGCGCAGATCGGCGCGCTCCGGAAGGTGCAGATCGCCCAGGCGCAGGGCCATGGGGACCTCCATCGGCACCTGGTACGCCTGCCACACCGGGCTGTCCCAGCGGGCGTAGGCGTACGGCAGCGCGGGCTCCACCACCTCGGTCTCGGCGATGAGCTGCGCCAGATCGCGGTCGAGGGCGGTCCGGGCCTGCTCGACGAGGTCGGTCTGCTTGGCGCGCGCCTCGGCACGGGCGGAGTCGGCGGCCGGGCCCACCCGGGTGCGCGGGTCGGAGAGCACCCGGTCCAGCTCCTGCTCCATACGGGACTCGGCGAAGTCCACGGCGCTGCGGTAGGCCGCGGTCGTCCGGGCCAGGTCCTCGAACATTCCCCAGACCTGGTTGTAGAGCCGCTCGTCCATGGACCAGCCGGAGGCGTCGCCCGCGACCGGCTGGGCGGGCTGTCCCGGGGCGGCGGGCGGCGCCGTGGGCGGGGGCGTGGGCGGCGCGGCCGTACGGCGGCCCGGGTGCTGGTAGTCGATGGGCCCCCCGGGGGCGGGCGCGCCCTGCGCCGGGGTCTGCGGCTGCTGCGGCGCGCCCTGCGGCTGCTGCGGCGAGGTCTGGGGCTGGGCCGGGGCCGGG